>CAJAHZ010000458.1 GCA_903939665.1 uncultured Pseudomonadota bacterium
CCCAACTCGTCGCACGGGTGAAACCATGCAGAGAACAATGCTAAAGTCGAAGCTGCACCGCGTAACAACCACGCATGCATAACTTCACTACGAAGGTTCATGCGCGATTGACGAGAACCTGCTCGACGCCGCCAATATTCGTGAATACGAACAGATTGACATCTGGAACGTTAACAACGGAGAACGCTTCACAACCTACGCGATTCGCGCGGAACGCGGATCAGGCATCATCTCGGTAAATGGCTCGGCCGCGCGCCGCGCCGCGCCCGGCGACATCCTGATCATCGCCACCTTCGCGGTGTACAACGAAGTCGAACTTTCCAAATACGCACCGGATCTGGTTTACGTCGACGCGCAGAACCGTATCGCACACAAAGGTCACAGCATTCCGACGCAAGCAGCCGCCTGATCTGCGGCAATAAAAAAAGCCGCGACTCAGGCCGCGGCTTTTTTATGCGTGCCCGTTCGGCACAGCTCAGGAGGCTTCCGACACTGCCTTGGGCTTGCGCGGACGACGGCTGCGCGCTGCCGGCTTCTTGGCCGCCGGGCTCGCCGCTTCTTCCGCCACGCCAACAACCATCGTTTCAACAGCAGTCACGGGCACTTCGACGACAGCCGCCTCACCGCGCATTTCCGCAGGCTTTCGACTTCCCCGCCCCTTGCGACGCGATGCCGGCTTGCCCGCCGACTCGTCAGCCAACACGGCTTCTGGCACGACCTCAAGCGCGGTAGACAATGCAGGCGGCACGTCTATCTGGGCTTCGCTGCGTGGCGAAACGCCGCTGCTGCGATACACATAGGCACCAGACTTCTCGTCGCGCCCGAATTCCAGCAAACCGCGTGCCTGCGCCTCTTCAAGCAGGTTGCCAAAGGCCCTGAAACCATAATAGGACTCGTTGAAATCGGGCTTGCGGCGCTTGATCGCTTCCTTGAGCATTGACGCCCAGATTTTTCCGCTATCGCCACGCTCGGCCACTAGCGCATCGAAAGTTGCAACAGCCAACTCAATCGCCGCATTCTTGCGCGCGTCGAGTTCATCCTTGCGACGTTTCTCCTCTTCCGGCGGACGCTTGACTGCGGGCGGTGCGCCGCGCGCATCGCGCTTGGCCGCCGCGCGCTGGCTCTCGCGTACCAGGTCATCGTAGAAAATGAACTCGTCGCAATTGGCGATCAGCAAATCAGAGGTCGACTGCTTCACACCGACGCCGATCACGTGCTTGGCGTTTTCCCGCAACTTGGAAACGAGTGGCGAAAAATCGGAATCGCCGCTGATGATGACAAAAGTATCAACATGGGATTTTGTGTAGCAAAGATCCAGGGCATCGACGACCAGACGAATATCTGCCGAGTTCTTGCCCGACTGGCGAACATGCGGGATCTCGATGAGTTCGAAGTTGGCTTCGTGCATCGTTGCCTTGAAACCTTTGTAGCGGTCCCAGTCGCAATAGGCCTTTTTGACGACGATACTGCCCTTCAGCAAAAGGCGCTCAAGCACCGGTTTGATGTCGAATTTTTCGTACTTTGCGTCACGCACGCCCAAGGCGACGTTTTCAAAGTCACAGAACAGCGCCATGCTGACGGTATCAGGGGATGCAGCCATCAATCTCTCCAGAGCATCGGTTAGCCAGTATACCGCCAGAATTCCCGGGCGCTCATCCGACACCGGCAAACACCCAGAAAAATCCCAACAAAGAATCAGCACCCGTGCGTAGAATCTGGACTGAGGTGTTTCATAAAAAAGCAGCGACAGAAACTCGGGAGGAGGTCTCACAATGGCGGCGACATTTACCAAGACCCAAAAAGGGCAGAGCGAAATAGAGCATCGCGGGGGAGGGCTCACGCCCCGAGCGCGTCGGGTGCTGATTTTTGTCGATGGCAAGCGCACCGTCGACGATTTGCGCCCGATGGTCAACACGGACGACTTGACCCAGACGCTCGGCTTGCTTGAGGAAGAAGGCTATATTGAAGCGCTGGCCGCACAGGACAAGGCAGGGCAAACAAAAGCGGCAACTGGCGAACAAGCCCCAAAGCCGGCCATCAGCTTCCGCGAACTGCAGGAAACTGATCCGATTGACTTGGCCAAGGCGCGCAACTTCATGAATAACACAATCAACGTATTTGCCGGCTCGGTCGGCACCAGCACGCTGATTGACCATATTCAGAACGCGCAGTCGCACGAGGATCTGCGGGCCGTGTTTGACGATTGGTATTATGTGATCGTCAGTTCTCGTGACGGAAAACGCGAGGCCGATGGTTTGCGCGAGAAATTGCTGGAAGTGATCTAAGGGGGCAATAGCTGGGGCTCGAATAAGCATACTGGGCGCCGGGAGTCGCGGTCGAAGCTGTTCGATGATCACCCGGACCACAGAATGACGCCAGCCCGTCGCACCGTAAACGGCTTTCCGCTCAAGCCAAGCTGGCAACGGCTGACTTACCGCCCCCGAACTGCGAACGACCGACAATGCGCGGGTATAATGCCCCCTCGTTCCAACTGCGCCCTCTTTCTTGCCGCCCATGAAACTCATCTCCAGCCTCATCCTTTGCATCGCACTGACGCTGTGCGGCTGTTCAGAGCCCGTCAGTTTCAAGGCGACCGACATCTCCGGGAGCGATTGGGGCAAGGACTTCAGCCTGACCGATCACCATGGGCAGGCACGTCGCCTGGCTGATTTC
The DNA here is from genome assembly GCA_903939665.1 of uncultured Pseudomonadota bacterium. Classification (GTDB taxonomy): domain Bacteria; phylum Pseudomonadota; class Gammaproteobacteria; order Burkholderiales; family Rhodocyclaceae; genus CAJBIL01. The sequence continues at coordinate 2,674 of CAJAHZ010000458.1, forward strand.
AAAGGCAAGGCCGTCGTATTGTTTTTCGGCTACACCCAATGCCCCGATGTGTGCCCTACCACGCTGGCCTCGATGCGCGATGCCCTTGGGCTTCTTGGACCGGACGCCGGGCGTGTCCAAGTTATTTTTGTCACACTCGACCCGGCGCGGGATACCGCTCAGCTACTGGCTCAATACCTCCCGATGTTTCATCCAAGCTTCATCGGCCTGCGGGGCGACGACACGTCCATCGCCGCGTTGGCCAAGGATTTCAAGGTGTTTTACGCCAAACAGGCCGGCACAACGCCCGGCAGCTATAGCATCGACCACTCCACCGGAAGCTATGCCTTCGACCCGCAAGGCAGACTCCGCCTCTTGTTCCGCCACGGCGAAACGCCCGACAACGTCGCCGCCGATCTGAAATTGCTGCTTGCCGGCAAGTAACATTTACCAGGACTCTCCCATGAAATACGCCCTCGCTCTGCTCGCCTTCCTTTCTTTGCCGGTTGCCGCCGCACCTACCGCGGCAGAAATCAATCTGGACATTGGGACGCCTCCGGTAATGGTCGCCAAACACACGCTGACACAACGCTTTTCACGGCTGGTGCGCTTCTATGAGGCGGGAATCATCGGGCTGGGCGACGACGGGATGGTAAAGATCCACGACGGCAGCCGGCTCACCCTCCCCCAACGACAAATCGCCGAGAAGCTGATCGACCAGGAAAACCCGGAGCGCAACTCGTTGATTTTCGCCATTGCTGAAGCGCACGGCGGCAAGGAAGCCCAACCGGCAACCCGTGTGGCTCAGGTAAAACGCTGGAAGGACCAGTTCCACTCCGGCTGGTGGATACAGGATGCGCAAGGGGTCTGGAACAAAAAACCCTGACCGGGAGGGCTGTGCGACGTTTTGTCGCAAGCCAGCCTTGCTGGCGCAAGTCTATAATCGCCCCCCGCCCAAACAAACAAGGAGTTCGTCTTGAAAATAATTGGAACGCATCTGGCGATCGCCCTGCTAACCCTCTCATCCGGTGCAGTCTGGGCAGCCGATATCGAAGTCGTAGCGCCATGGGTACGGGGCACAGTTCCCGGCCAGCAAGCGACCGGCGCCTTTATGGAAGTCACCAGCAAGGCCGGCGCAACACTCATCAGCGCGACGAGCCCGGTGGCGGGCGTCACGGAAATTCACGAAATGAAGATGGATGGCGGCGTGATGAAGATGCGCGCTGTCGGCCGCCTCGATTTACCCGCCGGCAAACCGGTAAAGCTCGCACCTGGCGGCTACCACGTCATGCTGATGGACCTCAAGCAGCCGCTCAAAAAAGGCGATGCCGTACCGCTGACCCTCACGCTGGAAGGCAAGGACAAGCGTATCGAGACAATCGACGTCAAGGCCGAAGTGCGCGACCTGACCGCCGCTGCGCCGGCGTCACACGATCACAAGCACTGATCAGCGAAGTCGCTCGCATCACCCTGCTACCAGGCCGAACCGCGGCGAGCTTATCTGCGCAATAGCGTAGCCACTGCGGCGAGCAACGCCGCAGCGCATACGCCGTGGCTGACGGCCAGCCATAGCCCGAAGCCGCTGAGCACGGTCAACGCGCCAAGCCCCAACTCAACGAGCAACAAAAACAACACAACTTTCGCTGCGCTGCGCGTCGCATCGTGAGCAAGCGCTCGCACTCCGGCAGTGCCTAAAAGCAGAAGCGCGATTGCAGCACTATAACGATGCAGCAGGTGAAGTGTTACGCCCCCCGGATCATCCGGGCGAGCCGCGCCAGCCAGTTTGACGAACGGATTCAGCGCCGCCCAGCCCTCGACCGACGGCCACCAGACCCCGTTGCAATGCGGTACCGAGGCGCAGGAGACCGCGGCATAGCTGGCGCCAATCGACGCTCCCAGAATGACCGTTGCGGATAGCGACGTCACCCCAAGCAGCAGCAAGACGCTTTTCGGCGGGGCAGTGGCCGCCATTGACAGCGGGCGGGAAGCCAACATCACCCGCCACGAAAAGGTGACCAGTCCGAAGCCGCCCATGATATTCAAGAAACCGACAAGCGACAAACGTTGATCGGAACTCCATATACCAAGGGCGGAAAGTGCCAGCATCAGCAACAAAAGCAGGCTTGCATAGCGCGCTGCGGGCTGTATGGGCTGCGGACGCAAGCAGCGCCAGACAAGGTAGCAGGCCAGCAGCAAGGCCAGCGTGGCGGTAACCCGGTGCAACAAGCGGACAATCCCGAACTGCGGCGCCTGCGGCTCGCTGGTCAACAGTTTGCCGTAGCACGCTGGCCAGTCGGCACACCCCAACCCGGCGCCATCAAGGCGAAGGTAAGCACTCACCAATACAATGAGCAAAGAAAGCGCCGCAAGCAGCAGCGCGGTGCGCCTGACTTTCCGCAACTGTTCTTCGTGAATCGCCATCAAGCACTGCTGCCCGAAACACGCGCAACGCGCAACTCATGGTTCAGCCACAGCAAAATACCGAAAACCAGCATTGCCCCGCCTTGATGCGCTGCACCGAGCGCGACGGGGACGGCCAGAAGGAGGGTCGTAACGCCAAGGGCTATCTGCACGGCAAGTGCCGCAAGCAAACAATTGGCCGCCAGGCGCGCACGGCTTGAAACGTTTGCCGTGCGCAGTTTCAAGCAGAACCAGGGCACCAGAAATGCCAGCAACCAGGCACCCAGACGATGATCGAACTGAACGAGCGCCATGTTGTTGAAGAAATTGAGATACCACGGGTCGATGATGAAGCTTTCCGGCGGCAGCACATAACCATTCATCAGCGGAAAGGTGTTGTAAGCCTTGCCGGCGCGTATCCCCGCAACGAAACCCCCGGTAATCACCATGTAGAAGACCAGCATCGCCAACCAGAAACCCGCTCGCTGCAGACCCTTGAGCACAGCATCCGCAGTTTCTCGCGCCCGCTCGGACAAAATCCCGAGCGCTACCCACGTCATCGAAATAAAAATCAGGAACGCCAGAGACAGATGCGCGGTGAGACGGTACTGGCTGACGCGAGGATCATCAACCAAGCCGCTCTTGACCATGAACCAGCCCATCGCGCCTTGCATCCCGCCGAGCAAAAAAATGCCCAAGAGCTTGGGGATCAACGATCGCTCGATTTTTCGCCGTAGCAGGAAATAGGCAAACGGCAGGAAAAAAGCCACGCCGATCAGACGACCCAGCACGCGATGCCAATACTCCCAGAAGAAGATACCCTTGAATTCATCAAGCGACATCTGATGATTCACCTTCTGGTATTCGGGAGTTTTCTTGTATTTATCGAAGGTTTCGTCCCACTCAGCCTGATTAAGCGGTGGAACAATGCCTACAAGGGGTTTCCATTCAACGATCGACAAGCCGGAATGCGTCAGGCGCGTGACGCCACCGACCACAAGAATGGCAAACACCATGGCGCTGCAAACGAATAGCCAAAGCGCAATTTGTCGGCGGACAAGTTTGTCCATAGAAGAATTCCGGAGAAGTTTGTGGCGGGTTGTCAGGGATTTTTTCGCCGCCGATTATATGCGAGAATGCCGACCGGTGTAGCCAACGCCCCGCACCTGTGACAGTATGTGACGGCCTGTGACAGATTGTCGCATATCTTGATGCAGATCAAATCACCAAAAGCCCGACGTCGGTAGCCTTCCGGGTATTGCGTCCAAGGGTTTCTTATTTTTGGTTTTCAAGCAATTAACCGTGCGCTACACGCGCCAACGATGGAGGGTAAAAACATGGCCGACAACAACGACGACATCCCGTTCATGCAAAAGCTGCTGGATAACCACTTCTTGCTGCTGTTTCTCGGCGTAGCGTCCCCGATGGTCATTTATGTGTTGTGGGGCATTATCGACATCATGAATGTGCCGCTCGCCAAGTAACCAACTCAGTCAAATAGGGAGAATCAAATGAGTGCAATTCTGCCGCCGTCAAACCGGCTCTGGTGGAAGGAGTCCATCGCCGCAGTTGAGTGGGTCTGGATCGGTATCGCTTTCGTGTGGGGCATGATCATGTTCGGCATGATGCTCTACTGGCATATTTACGGTAAGCAAAACCTTTCGAACGAGGCCTACAAGACCACGCCCGAGAAATTTGCTGCCAAGGCCGAGAAGTTCATCGCCGAAAACACCATCCGCACCGAAACCGACCAGCAGATCCCGGTCGTCAAGGTCCCAGCCGGTGGCGACGGTTACCTGATCGCCCGTCTGTGGAACTGGTATCCGATTCTCGAACTGGAAGCCGGCAAGGAATACAAGATCCATCTTTCCTCGATGGACTACAACCATGGCTTCTCGCTGCAACCGGTCAACATCAACATCCAGGTCATTCCCGGCTATGAGCATGTGGTCAAGATGACGCCGACCAAAGCGGGCACCTATGCCATCGTCTGTAATGAATACTGCGGCATCGGTCACC
>CAJAHZ010000459.1 GCA_903939665.1 uncultured Pseudomonadota bacterium
CAAGATCGTTCTGCGCGCGATGGAACAGCCGCTACGCGAAATCGTTGCCAACGCCGGTGAAGAGCCTTCCGTTGTCGTCAATGCCGTGGTCAATGGCAGTGGTAACTACGGCTACAACGCAGCCACCGGCCAGTACGGCGACATGGTTGAAATGGGCGTGCTCGATCCGACCAAGGTGACGCGCACTGCACTGCAGAACGCTGCTTCGATCGCCGGCCTGATGCTGACCACCGATTGCATGATTGCTGAACTGGTTGAAGACAAGCCAGCTGGCGGCGGCATGGGTGATATGGGCGGTATGGGCGGTATGGGCGGTATGGGCGGCATGGGAATGTAATTGACGGGCATCTGATGCCAGTCTGAGTTTCCCTGCTCTTGAAAAACCCCGCATGGTTTTGCTGTGCGGGGTTTTTCTTTTGCGTGATCTGTGGGGGGGGGCGTTGCAACTAGGGCGCAGGCGCCGCCCTTTGTTTTTATGGTGCCAGTGCCAGCTTTTGTTTTATGGTGCGCTGCAAGAACGAAAAGGCGCTGATTTTGTTACACTCGCAACGAGACAAAGCACCGGCTGTGCCGGAACAAAGGCGGCAAGGCGGGTGATGGAGTGCGGTTTCGGCGGGGATTATGAAAAAAGTGGCGAGGAGCACCCGGTGCAGGATCGGGTACTCCCCGAGTTCTGGCCGGAACCAAAACTCCTAAGACCATAAAGGAGAACAGCGTGCTAAGAATAAAACCAGCAGCTTACAAAAAACTTACGTACGCAAACTGTTGAACGGAGTCCATGCGAATTCTTCTTGCCGAGGATGACCGGATCATCGCCGATGGTCTGAGCCGGTCCTTGCGTCAAACCGGTTATGCCATTGATTGCGCCTATAACGGCATTGATGCCGATACGGCCTTGCTAACCAATTCCTATGATTTGGTCATTCTCGATCTGGGTTTGCCGAAGCTCTCGGGTCTTGATGTGTTGCGTCGAATACGTGCTCGTAATTCGACGGTGCCGGTGCTGATTCTGACAGCGCTTGACGGCATCAACGACCGCGTCAAAGGTCTCGATCTCGGCGCAGATGATTACATGGCCAAACCTTTTGAACTCCCTGAGCTGGAGGCGCGTGTGCGAGCGCTTACCCGGCGTTCGTCAGGCACCACGCCGGTCATTCAGTGCGGCTCGCTGCTTTTTGATCAAGCGGATCGCACCGCCCAGATCAACGGTAACATTCTTGATCTTTCAGCGCGGGAGCTCGGCTTGCTTGAAGTCCTCCTGTCGCGTGTCGGACGTCTGGTCAGCAAGGATCAGCTTGTTGACCACCTGTGCGGCTGGGGCGAAGAAGTGAGCCACAACGCCATCGAAGTTTACGTTCACCGGTTGCGCAAGAAAATCGAATCAGGCGGTGTGCGCATCGCCACCGTTCGCGGCCTCGGATACTGCCTTGAAAAGCCCGCGGAAGAGCGCAAGCTCTGAAGGTCAGCGCTCGCTGTTCGGCGAGATACTGGACTGGATGCTGGCGCCGCTGCTTTTCGTCTGGCCGATCAGCATCGCAGTCACCCATTTTTTTGCCAACAACGTCGCCAGTTTCCCTTATGACCAGGCGCTGCGCGAGCATGTGACGGCGATTTCCCGGCAGATCAGGTTTGTCGAGGGGCGTCCGCAAATTGCTCTGACTGGATCGGTACGCATCCTCCTGCGTTCCGACGAAATCGACAATGTGTATTTCCACGTGCTGGGCTCGGGCGGCAAGCTGCTCGTCGGCGACCGTGAATTGCCCACGCCGGGGCCTGAACTGGCGACGGAACGCGATGAGCCTGGCGAGTTGTATTTTCGGGACGCCGACTACAATGGGCAGGATCTTCGTCTGGCCTACATGTACATGGCTGAGCCGAACATGCCGCGTGAGCGCTGGTTGCTCATCGAGGTTGGCGAGACGTTGGAAAAGCGGTCGCAGCTCTCCAACAAGATCATCGCAAGTGTCATCCTGCCTCAGTTCGTGATTATTCCCTTGGCCGTCATCCTCGTCTGGTTCGGCCTGTCGCAGGGCTTGCGTCCTTTGACCCGGTTGCGACAACGGATCGAAGCGCGCCGCGAGGCCGATTTGTCGCCAATCGCCCTGCGTCGCGTGCCGGAAGAACTGCGACCGCTAACCGAAGCCTTTAATTCGATGCTCGCGCGCATGCAGCGCAACGTACAAGCGCAGCGC
>CAJAHZ010000460.1 GCA_903939665.1 uncultured Pseudomonadota bacterium
AATTCAAAGGATGAAACCGGGCTGCTGCTGACCTCGATGGCCAACATGGTCGGCAAGCTCTCCAGCATCATCGGTGACGTCAACAGCGCATCATCGGCACTGCACAATGCCTCCGGTCAGGTTTCGCAGACCGCCCAGTCGCTGTCGCAGTCGTCAAGCGAACAGGCCGCTGCGGTCGAAGAAACCACCGCCTCCATCGAACAGATGACGGCATCGATCAACCAGAACACCGAAAACGCCAAGGTCACCGAGGGCATGGCGAGCAAGTCGGCGACCGAAGCGATTGAAGGGGGGAGCGCGGTCAAGAATACGGTCGATGCGATGAAGCAGATCGCCGGCAAGATTGGCATCATCGACGACATCGCCTACCAGACCAACCTGCTGGCCCTCAACGCCGCGATCGAAGCAGCGCGGGCCGGCGAGCACGGCAAGGGCTTTGCGGTGGTTGCAGCCGAAGTGCGCAAGCTGGCCGAGCGCTCGCAGGTTGCCGCGCAGGAAATCGGCCAACTGGCCGGCAGTAGCGTTGGCATGGCCGAGCAGGCAGGCAAGCTGCTCGACACAATGGTGCCTTCGATCAAGAAAACGTCCGACCTGGTGCAGGAGATTACAGCGGCAAGCCAGGAGCAATCGATCGGCGTGAGCCAGATCAACACGGCGATGGGGCAACTCAATCAGGCGACGCAGCAGAATGCGTCGGCGTCTGAAGAACTGGCGGCCACCGCCGAGGAAATGGGCGCTCAGGCCGGCCAACTGCAGGACCTGATGTCCTTCTTCAAAATCGGTGGCAGCGCCCTTGCATCGCGCGCGCCGGCCACGCGCACTGCACAGGCCCGCCCCGCCGCACGCAGCGCAGTGAAAAAAGCGGCTGTCACGGCCCACGAACAGGATTTCGAGCGGTTCTGATCGGGAGACTCATCATGAGAAACTCAAACGCGGATGACGACGAGGCCAGGGAAACTTCCACTCTCCCCGGCGCAGAACGCCCCAGCGATGGCGATACAGCAAGGCATCAGGCGTTCGAACTGCCCAGCCATGACGAGCTTGCGCAACTTGCGCGTGATGACCCTGAGGCTTACGAGGCGCTGCGCCGCGAAGTGGTGGATGGCTTTATCGACAGCGCTCCCGAGCGGCTCAAATCGCGCCTGAGCGGGATCCAGTTTCGCGTCGACGCCGTGCGCCGGCTGTCACGCTCATCCGCCTTGGGGGCGACTGTGCGGGTCTATGAATTGATGTGGAAGAGCTTTCTCCACCTGAATGACGTCTGGCAGGATTTCATTCCGCTGGAAAATGAGCGTACACGCCAGCACCGTTCAACAGCAACGAAGAAATACGCGCCAGGAAACAGCGCCCGAGTTTTTGAATTTCGACCGCGGCACCGATGCGAACAATAGAGAAGCGACCGGCAAAAAAATCGGGACTAGCCTGAAGGGACCAGCGACCGCCGCAAGCTGGGCCATCACTTCCCGAACGGAAACGATACGATGGTCTTCACCGCCCATCGTTCCGAAAAATCATTCAAGCCACGACCGATGCCGACATTGAACTCCATTCCTTCAGCCTTCAGATCGACAACGGCAAAAGTCTGCTGGCTGTGTTGATTCGGCGGATCGATATGACGAAGCCGTCCCAGATCGCCGTAGTGCTCGACGCCGATGCTATAGCGGTGATCAACCCGGTAAGCCACCTTGAACTTGACCGAAAAATCGGGTTCTGCGGAACCTTTTCCCGAGATTTTTACACCGACATCCGGGTTGGTGGCAAACGTCCAGCGCCCTGCCCGATAGCCGAGGATCATTTTGATCTCCGCATCCAGATGATTATTGGAAAGCGTTGCGGGAAGGTGCCCTACACCTAACAGGCCACCGAAAAACAAACCATCGTCATCATCATCCTCCGGTCGGACGGGCAGCGCCAAGAACTCGATTCGACCGCCATCAACCCGGGCCTCGCCATGCGCGCCAAGCGATGAAAAGAGCTGAAAGCCGACCTGCGTGTCTTCCGTCATTCCGTAAGAGAGGGTCGGACTGATCTGCAGCAAATGAAACGAGGAACGCAAACCATCGTCTGCGGACTTGCGCGGACCGGAAACGGTGTAGTTCGCCATTACATCAAAACCCAACTGCCCCGGCTTGTTGATCTCGCCGAGGCGCACCTCGAGTTCGTCAGGCAGCGCATGCGCCACAGGGCTTGCGGCAAGCAATGCGGATAGCGCAATAGTCAGGAAGATACGCACTGTGCGGCCATCTCGTCAGGTGAAAGCCCCGCAGTATAGCTGCCGGACCAGCGACCACTAACGCCGTGGCGGGTAGAGATCGCGCCCGGCGTCGTGAATATCGCGCCGTAGCTGGCGCCGCTCTTCCGGCGAAAGGCGCTGCCTCTGCTGCTCACCGCCATTGCCTTCCTCACGGCGCTGAAAGCGCTGCGGCTCTTCACGCTGGGAATTTTTCTGCTGCTGTTCTTGCTGACGCTGCGGTGGCCCCTGTCGATTCGCCTCGCGCGGATGAGCGCGCCCGTTCCCCGGATTGGCGTGCACCAGCGGCGCGGCCAAGGCGAGGACAAGCGCCAGCCACAGCGGGCATTTCATCATCCGGTTGATCAGAAGCATCACAGTATCCAGCCTTGTCCGTTCATTCAAATCAGCGCTGTACCGAAGCCAGTACCTGCCCGGCATCCTCAAACGCCGCCAGTCTCTGGTGGGCCAATAGCTCACCACGCTTCAATTTCTACACAGTAACCAGCACAATTAACAGTAGCTTACTCATTATTCACTTCTTCCACGACACGGGGAATCTTCGT
>CAJAHZ010000461.1 GCA_903939665.1 uncultured Pseudomonadota bacterium
TCGTTTCGGGACCGACAATATCGAGCGTCTGCCGCGCTTTCGTGGCGGCAAGACTGTGCAGCACGGTCGCCACCACATCACTGATATGCACCGGTTGCAGGTTCTGCTGCCCGTCGCCGAAGACCGGAATCAGCGGCAAGGCGGCCAGCCGCATGAAGAGGGCGGCGCTCCTGCCGCCATGACCATAGACCAGCGACGGGCGCAGCACAAACCAGTCGAGGTCGAGGCTGCGCAGACGGTCGTCGGCGGCGCGCTTGCTCAGGTGATAGGCGGAAAACGCCGTTTCATCCGCACCCAGCGCCGAAATCTGCAGCACGCGGCGCACTCCGGCATGGGCACAGGCGCGAAACAGGGCCGTCGGCGCAGCGCTGTGCAGGGCCGCAAAGCGCTGCGTGCCGGTTTCCCCGATGATGCCGACGCTGTTGATCACGGCGTCGATGCCGTCGAGATGGGGGAGCCAATCCGCCATCTCCTGCATGCGGCAGAAATCAACACCGTCGCGCCGCGAAGCCGGGCGCACCCGGTGACCTGCGGCGATGAGTGCGCGGGCGATATTGCTGCCGATGAAACCACCGGCACCGGTGAGCAGGATATTCATGCTGCGCTCCCCGATTCCTGTTCAGCAGTAACGAATCGGCCCAGTCGCTTGCCAATCGATAGCATGCCGATCAACAGGCCGCCCAGTGCCGCGATCAGCGCAAGGCGTAGGCTGTCCATCGGGCTACTGAAGTGGGTCAGCCAATCGACCGTCAGCACCAGTAGCAAGGGGGCGATGATCAGCATCACTTTGGTGTAGCTGAGCCAGAAGAGCGCCGCCTGTTGGTCAGGGCAGACACGGCCCAGCACATTCACCAGCGGCAGGGAGAGCACGCGCAGGACCGCGAGGCTCGCGACGACGCTGATCAGCAGTTCAACGAAAAGTAAAAGGTAGGCATTCATGATGGTCTCCGGTTTGGTGATTGGAGCCCCCAGTCTGGTTTCTACCCGCCTGCAATTCCTCCGTTTTGATCCGAACGGAACACTTTTCGATTCCGGAAAGATATTTCCGGAGTACCGCTGCCGCAGGGCTATCCAGCTTTGCCGTTGAGCTTGCGGTATTGCCCCGGGGTCATCCCCTCGATTTCACGAAACGCCTCGTAGAAGTTCGATTGCGAGGTAAAGCCGACGCTGAGCCCGACCGAAAGCACCGAGGCCGACGGCTCGGCGCACAGCATGGTTTTCGCGGCAGCGATGCGCTGTTCGCGCAAATAGCGCGAGAAACCTTTACCCAGCCGCGCATTGATCAGCTCGGACAACTGATGCGTGCTGAGCGCCAGTTGTTCAGCCAGCCCCGGCAAACTCAGCTCCGGATCGATATAGATCCGCCCGCTCTGCATCAGGCTGTGCAGTCTGGCCAGAACGGCATCGCAATCGACACTGCCGAGCGTCGAACTGACGTAGGCCGTTTGCGCGATTTCGCTGACCTCGCTGACCTCGGTGGATAGCTGAGGGCGCAGGCCAAGCGTCGTTTGCACGAGAAAAAAGGCCAGCCCGATGGCACTGGCGTAGAGCGCAAAAAACAGCTTATCGGGCAACAACGATTGCATCAGACCGAGTGCCGCAACGCTGACGGCAATGACGAATACCGCGCCGAGCAAGAGTATTTCCTGATGAAACCGGGCGCGTTCGCCGCGCAGGCCATAAACACTGCGTGCCAGCCACATCATGTAACCGGCGCCGATCACGAAAGATAAGGGGAATGCCAAGTCTGCCGGAATGAACGGCGCAATCACGATGGGCGCAGCATGCAACAGCAGGAAGGGCCTGATGCCCGGCGGGGCTCGCGGGCGCAATAAAGGCTGGCTGAAGAGAAGGAATGCCGGCGCTACCGAAAACAACAGCATGCGGTAAGTCACCGTCGTAATCCAGGCATGATCGATGTAGAGCCAGGCGAAATGCGCGATCTGCAAGCCGCTCAACGCAAGCAACAGCAGCAGCCCCATGACTCGCGAAGCACACTGATCCTGATAGTGCGCACTCCGAAAATGCGTCAGCGCCAGGATGATTGCGCTGAAAATCGAAAAACCGATAAGCAGAAGGGCAATAGAGGTCACGGGCAGTGTGTCTGGAAATGCCGAATTGGCACAACGGTAGTCTATCTTGGCGACGGACTATTGGAGGGTGATTTTGGCAACAGCTAAAACGGTCTGCTTCGCATTGTTTTTCTGTAGAAGCTAGTGCGAAGATGCCGCCGTTTGATTGCTTAAGGCCACTGATTAGTCGTCAGCGTGGTTCTCGCGGTAGCGTTGGGAATGACCCATGATATCGGAGCGTTGTAGGAACTCCTCGCGGGCACGCGGAATGGCATCAGCCAGCGCCGCCTTGCATACCTCAGTGACCGAGAATTCAAGTCCGCAGGCGCGCCCCCGAATCTTTGTCATTTCGATCTCGGCTACCAAGGCATCGGGCAGCGTAATGGTGACGGTGCGCATTCTTGGGGTTACGGACGGTGTGTGAACGGTATCCATTAAATCGCTTCTCCTATCGCTCATGGGTAGGTTGAATGACATGCGTTTCGGCTGCCCGCTTCACAATGCTTGTGTGTTGTCGGCCAAAAAATGTATCTTCGCATTAATTTCAACATGAAAACAATGAGAAGCTGAGAATTTTTAGCAGCATTTCTTCTGTAGTGCTTAACGAACTCAACTTGGTGGTAGGTGACTGTCTGCGTATCTCACAGCAAACCTGTAAAACAACGCGTAGTTTGGCAAGTGTTTTTAGACTCTCAACCAACCTCTTATCCCTTCGCCAACTGCTCTCGCGCATAGCCCGCGCCCGCGCCATTGGGCGCGAGTTCGAGATAGGTGCCATAGGCTTTTTTCGCCTTTTCTCCTTCGCCGGCCTTCGCATGTGCATCGCCGAGATTGAGGTAGGCGATGGCGCGTGAAGGGTCCATCTTGATGGCGTTTTCAAACCAGCGTGCGGCTTCCCTGTATTTTTCCTGCTTGTAGAAGACGAAGCCGAGATTGTTAGCGGCTAGCGCGAAGTCGGGGCGAAGTTTGAGCGCTTCGGTGAACAGGGTTTCGGCTTCGACGTAGTGTTTCTCCTTGTAGAGCTGCAGGGCTCTGTCGTTAGCGCGTTGCGCGAGCTGGCGATTCGAACTGGGGACGGCGGCGGGTGGGACGATCTTTTGTTCGCCACCTTGCAGGTCTCTGATCACCACCGGCGCCGGGGGTGGCGGGGCTGTTGTTTTTTCTCCTGCTGCTGCGCTAACGGCCGCTGGCCGTGCCGCATCGAGCTTGTCGTTAAGGGCGATGGCTTCGCCGGAGAGTTGTGTCGTTTGCGCATTGAGGAATTCGCCGTCGGCGGGAAGCTCGAAAATAAAGTCACCGCCTTCCGAGCCCGGCAGACTGCCAAAGGCGGGCGTCTGGCGCGATACGGCGGCAACTGCCGGGGCGACGTAGGCGGCGAGTTCGGTGGCGGTGATCAGGCCGTCGCCGTTGAGGTCAGCTTTGCCAGCCAGTCCTTGCAGCAGTGTCCAGGTGAACACCGAGTGGCCATTCGGGCCGCCATCGGCAACCAGTTGGTCGGCGCCGCCGGCGGTGAGCATCTGGCGACCGGTGCGCTTGGCGTTGTCGCGCAGAAAGTTACCGGAGCCGCCGCCGCGAGTCAGACCAAGGCCGCTGTAGCAGGCGTCCATGACAAACAGAGCGTGTTTTGCGGTAAGACTTTCGGCGATGTTCTGCAACTCGGTCATCGGTACGGCATCGGTGGCGATCTGGTTGGGGTCGGAGTCGGCCGGGATGATGTAGCCGAGATCGCGGCCCGAACTGAGCTTGCGGGTTGCGCCGTGGCCGGCGAAGAAGACGAACAGGCGGTCGTTCTTTTTCATGCCGCTGTGCGCGAGTTTGTTGTGAAAGGCAGCGAGGATGCCGGTCCGGGTAGCATCCTTGTTTTCGAGCGAGACGATATGTTCGGCGTTGAAGCCGAATTTCTGAATCAACACTTCGCGAATGGCGCGCGCATCGCGTACCGCGTATTGCAGCTTCGGCCACTTGGCGTAGTCGTCGATGCCGATGACAATGGCCCAGGAGTCGCTGTAGCCAGAGCTGGCGGCGACCGGGGTGGGCGGCGAGACAGCGCCTTTGGCCACGGTGAAGCCACTGCCGTCCCAGCCGGCAAACTGATAGCCGTCAGCTAGCAGGCGATCGAGGATGGCCGGCAGCGCCTTGACGGTGCGCTCGTGAATGTCGTGAAAGAGGATGATGCCGCGCCCCTCCTTTTCTACCGTGCGTATTACGCGTTCGGTAATCGAGCTTGGTACCGGGTCGGCCCAGTCAAGTGAGTCGATGTTCCACATGATCGAGCGCAGATGCGCGGCCTCCAGTACTTCCAGCCCCTCGTCGTTGCGTGCGCCATAAGGAAAACGGAAGAGCGGCGAACGGCGTGCATCAACCGCTTTGAGCAGTTCGTCGGTGCCGAGGATTTCGCTCTTGAGTGCCTCGCCGCTGCGCTTCGATAGCTGCGCGTGCGTCATGCTGTGGTTAGCCAGTGCGTGCCCGCCCGCCAGCAGTTTGTTGCTGATGCCGGCGCGCGGTGACAGTTTGGCCTTGCCATCACTGCCCATTGTGCCGAGGTTGCTGCCGACCTGAAAGAAAATGGCCGGTGCGCCGTACTGCTTGAGAATCGCGGCGATCTCGTTGGTGTAGCTGCCATGCGGACCATCGTCGAAAGTCAGGACGATGGTTTTGGGCGGCAGGCCGTGACCGAATACTTCTCCTTCGTCTTCGTTCTTGCTCTTGCGCGCAGCGGGTTTTGGTGCGGCCGGATAAGGCATCACGACGCCATAGTCCTTAAGTATCTGCTCGCGCGTGTAACGTTTCTTCAGGCTGGCGACATAGTCTTCCCAGCGCTCGCGTTTCAGTTCGATGGCGCGGGTTTCGAAGCGGCCGAAAACCTGACGGATTTCCTTTTCGTAATTGCGTTCGATCTCGGCGAGAGCGTCGAGGTCTTCACTGATCCGCTTGTGCAGTTTGATCGCCGGTAGCGACGTATCGCGTGCGACGTTGGTCTGCAGGCTGCGCAGCAGTTCGCGGAAGGCGAGCCGGTCGGCGTCGTAGAGGTCGTTGTTGCTCTCGATGTAATCAAGGATGGTGGCCAGTGCTTCAAAGCGTTGCGTACTGGTGGCGGCGGCGAGCGCTTCGAGTTGCGTTTCGAGATCGACGACGCGCTGGCGGTTCTCGTGGAATAGTCCCTGGCCGACTTGATTGGCCGCCTCCCGCTCACTGGCAGTAAGTGTTTTTTCTTCGGCAAAGAGGACGATGATTTTGCGGTAGGCGGCCAGCATCTCATGCAAGCCCTCCGTGATTTTGCTGAGGTCGGGGGCAGCGGCAGCCGGCACTGCGGCAATCGGCGGTAGTTCCTTTTTGCCGTTGAAGTATGACGCGCCGACCGCGACCGCGAAGCCGGCCAGAAGCAGCGCTGCGACGAGAATGATCCTGTTTTTCATATTACCTGGAATCCTGAACCGGGAATTGAGACACGCTGATCCTGATAATGCGCATTCCGGAAATGCCTCAACGCAAGAACGATTGTACTGAAAGTATAAAAGCCAATTGGCATAATTGCGATGGCGGTCACGGGCGGTGTGTTTGGAAATGCGAGCTGGCAATAAGGCAGTCTATATTGACAATGGTCTATCGGTGGGGATTTTGGTGACTATGTTTGGCGGATCTCATGGGCTCGATCGTTGAATAATCAGATGGTTTTCGCAATCGTTGCCGGAGGTTGTTAATTCTTATGTAATAATCCGACGCAAGTTTTTCATTGGGAAGCGACGCATGGAATTCTTGATTGTTCTGGCCGGAATTATTTTTATTTTTCTGGTTGTTGGTGCGCGCAAACGGATCAGCGTTCTTGAACGCGATGTCGAGCAAATGCAGGCGCAGATTCACTGGTTGCACAAGAACTCCCGGTTGCTCGAGCCGGACCAGTCCGCGGCGACACCTGTCATGGCCGAAGCGGCTGATCAAGCCAGTGATCCCGGCACAACCGGTATTGATTGCGGACCTGTGTTTGTGCCGGAAGTGGCGCCAGTCCTTCAGGCGTCAGCGCTTCCGCTGGGGGCAGCGGATTACGATTCCGGTCCGGACACCATCCCGGGTTACGAAAGCGCCCCCTTGGCGCAACCTGTGTCACGCAAAGCCGAGGTGTTGAAGAGCAGCATAGAACCCGCTGACGACTATCAGGCAGCGGAACCTCCCGCGCCACCCGCCTGGTTGCTCAAGGCCAAAGAGTGGCTGTTTGGGGGAAATCTGGTCGCCAAGGCCGGTCTGCTGATTCTCTTCTTCGGCGTCAGCTTCCTGCTCAAATATGCGGCGGCGCGGGTGTCGGTGCCGATCGAACTGCGTCTGGCCGGTATCGTGCTCGCCGACATCGGCCTGCTGCTTTGGGGTTGGCGTATCCGTGAGTCGCGGCCGTCGATCAGTCTGCCGGTGCAAGGCGCAGCGCTCGGCATTCTGATGCTGGTGACCTTCGGCGCCTTCCGCATGTACGAGCTGATTCCGGGCGGTCTGGCGTTTGGTCTGCTTTTTCTCCTGACCTTTTTTACCTGCCTGCTGGCAGTTCTGCAAAATGCCATCTGGTTGGCAATTTTCGGCATCGTTGGCGGTTTTGCGGCGCCTATCCTGACCTCTACCGGGCACGGCAGCCATCTCGGACTATTCACGTACTACGCCTTGCTCAACGCCGGGATTCTGGCCATTTCGCTAAAACGTTCGTGGCGGCTGCTTAATCTGCTGGGCTTCGCTTTCACCTTCCTGATCGGTACGACCTGGGGCGTGTTGCGCTATCAGCCGGAAAACTATCTGTCGGTGCAGGGCTTCCTGATCCTGTTCTTTGTTTTCTACGTGGCCATCGCCATCCTCTACGCGAGCCGTCAGGCGCCGCAGCTTAAGCACTATGTCGACGGCACGCTGGTCTTCGGTACGCCGTTACTGGCCTTTGGTCTGCAGTACGGGATCGTGCATGACAAACCTTTCGGCCTGGCTTTTTCGGCACTGGCGCTAGGACTTTTTTACATGGGTTTGACGTTGCTGCTCTGGCAGCGGCGCGGCAATACACTGAAGCTGCTGGTCGAATCCTTCCTCGCGCTCGGCATCGTGTTTGGCACGTTGGCCATTCCTTTTGCACTTGATGGCCGCTGGACATCCGCCGCGTGGGCGCTGGAAGGCGCCGGTATCGTATGGGTCGGCCTGCGCCAGAAGCAGAAGCTGGCGTGGATGTTCGGTGTACTGGTGCAGGTCGGCGCCTGGATTTCTTTCGTCAGCTCGGTGAGCGGTTTGCAACCCGAGATTGCGGCTCAGTCCAATCTTTGGCTTGGCTTCCTGTTGCTGGCTGGAACCGGCTTTGTGATGGCGACGAATTTCCGCAAAGAAAGCCGCCTTGATAGCGCGGAGGGTGATGTTCAGGCCTCGCCGCTGATGACGATGCTGTCCACCGGTTTCCTCGGCTTCGCCGCGCTCTGGCTGCTGGCGGGCGCATGGTCGGAAATCTTCCTGCACGGCGGCGTGCATGCTGACACTTTGTACGTGCTGAGCGCCATGGGCGTGGCAGCTATCCTTGGCCTGATCGCCAGTCGCCTCGACTGGCACATTTCGCGCTATTTTGCACTGGCGCCGCAACTGCTCGCCGGTCTGGTTTTGCTGTGGCTGCTGAACTTTCGTCTGGGCTGGTCTGGGCAAGCCACCAGCGACAGTTTGTTCGAAACCGGTTTCCTCGGTGCGCTGCTGATCGCGCTCGGTGCCGGATACTCCGGCATGGTTTTCCATCGGCAGGGAGAAGCGCAGCATCGTTCGCTCTCCCGTCTGCTACTCGGCTGGTGCGCTTTCTGGTGGTTTGCCTATGTGCTCGGCAGCCTCAATGCCTGGGGAGAGCATCTTCTGGTCAGCAATAAGCTGTTTGTTGAGGCGTTCTATCCGCGTGTTCATCCGCTTTACGGCCTCTGTCTGGCCCTTGCTGCGCCGCTCTTTGCCCGGCTGGCTGCACGCCTGCAATGGGGTGAGTTGCGCTGGCTGGCTGCTGCCGTCTGGCCGGGCTTGCTGGTTGCGATGTTCAATATTTTCTGGCAGCTCGACAGCCATCTGCACATTCCGGCCGGGCCGCTCTGGCTTGCTTTGCTTGCGCTCTGGCTGGCCAGCGAATGGCTCCTGCGTGACGCCGGGCGTGAAGCGTGGCTGCTGCCGCAATCGCATCCCAAGCAATTGCGTGCCCTGCATGCCCTGCGCACCGTTGGCCCGTGGCTCATTCTCTGGCCACTGGGCCACCATCTGGTGACGCTTGGCCTGCAAGCCGACTCCCCGGGGCAGGCCGCGCTGTTGGCTGAGGCCGGCTGGTTCGCCGCCGGCAGTTGGGCGCGCTATCTGCCGGCGTGGGCGATGATGGCCTATGTCGCCCTGCTCATTCCCCGTGCCCGTGCCGAGCGCTGGCCAACTGCCCCGATTGCCGGCTGGTACCGGGAGGTGCTGATTCCGCTGGGTGCCTTATGGTCGCTCGGGCTGGTCGTCATCTGGAATTTCACTCAGAACGGCTTGATGGCGCCGCTGCCTTACCTGCCGCTTCTGAACCCGTTGGATCTGACCACCGGTTTTGCCGCATTGCTCGCCGTCGCCACCTGGCAGATGGCTGAAAAAACGAGCAATCGCCCGTCATCAAGCCAAGTGATGCGTTTCGCTGCAGTCGTCGCTTACGCCTGGTTCAACCTGATGCTGTTGCGCACTGCCGCACATTTTCTTGGCATCGCCTACCAGTTTGATCCGCTGTTCCACTCGCAGTTTGTGCAGGCCATGCTGTCGCTGGTGTGGAGCATCACGGCGCTGGTGCTGATGCGCTTTGCCGCAATGCGGCTATGGCGTACGCCATGGATGGCCGGTGCCGGCTTGCTGGTGCTGGTGGTGGCCAAGCTGTTTATTGTCGACCTCTCCAACGTTGGCGGCATCGAGCGCATCATCTCCTTTCTTGGTGTTGGCGTTCTTATGCTGGCGATCGGCTATCTGGCGCCGCTCCCTACCGAAAAACCTGTTGCTGCGGAGTGAAACAGATGACCCAGTCGCCACCTTTTTCCCTTCCGGTATTTCTGCTGGCCTTGAGTCTTGCCGCTGCGCCGCTGCTTGCCGCCACGCCGCCCAAGTCAGACACGCCGGCAGACTACGCTTACGCCTTGCCTCTGCAAATCAGCGGCAAGCAGGGCGTGGTCGGCCTGCGCGTGCCGCAAACGGTTTATCTGAAAGCCAAAACCGCCGGCCTCGACGATTTGCGTGTTTTCGATGCCAAGGGGCTGGCCCAGCCTTACGCCTTGTATCGCCCACCAAGCGAAGTGCTGGCCCGGCGCGCCACGTTGACGGCGACGATTTTCCCTGTCCGGGGCAATGCACAGCCTGCATCCGGCAGCACGGCGATCGACCTCGATATACGCACCCGGCCGGACGGCAGCGTGCTGTCGGTGCAGGCGCATACCGGCCCGGCACAGAGCAAGGACACTGGCGCAATCAGCCGCCTGATTCTTGATTTCGGTGCGGCGGCCAAGGACAGTACCGATAATCCGGTGCGCATTGAAGCGTTACGTTTCGGCGCGCCCGCAGGGCAAAGCAACTACAGCGCGGAGGTCTGGCTCGAAACCAGCAACGACCTCAAACACTGGGAAACCATTGGCGCCGCCGAACTGAGCTGGCTGAGCAATGACAGCGCCCAGACCCTGACCAGCGACCGGCTCGAATTCAGCCCGCAGGCCTTCCGCTACGCCCGTTTGAGCTGGCGCCGGGGAGTGCCGGCACTGTTTTCGGCGATCGAGGCGGAAACGGTCAACCGGCAAAGCAGCGAACCCGTTCGCGAAACCCTATGGATCAAGCCTGTTGCCGGAACGGTTCCGGGTAGCCTGCATTATCCGGCAGGGATTGCTTTGCCGGTCGAACAGATCAGCCTCAGATTGAGCGAAGCGAACATCGTCTATCCGATGACGCTGGGTTACTACGCCGAGCGCCCAGCCCGGCAAGCCGGGAAAACCACGGAATGGGTCTTCCAGCCCAAAACACAAGTCACCTTCTACCAGATCACCCAGAATGGCCAGACCCGTCGCTCCGGCCCCGTGAGTATCGGCATAGGTCATCAGCAGGAGTGGGTGATTCGGCCGCTGAATGCAGCCGCCACCGCTCAGCCCGAGCTGGGACTCTCGTGGCAACCCGCAACCCTTGTTTTCCTCACTGGAGGCATGCCGCCCTACACCCTGAGTTTTGGTCGCAGCGACGCCACACCGGCCAGCCAGTCACTCGGTCAGGTAGCGCCCGGATTCACCCCCAGCGAACTCAGGCAGCTAGAACAGGCGCTGCCCGGCGAACTGCAGACCGGCCATGCCGAACGCAGCGCAGCAAGCGACGCCAGCCTGGCTGGTATCTCGGCGCGCAACCGCACTTTCATCCTGTGGGGTGTGTTGTTACTCGGCGTTGTCGTACTGGGTGGCATGGCGTGGCGGCTCATCCGGCAGATGCGCGCGGGGTCGACGAAAGAAGACTGAGGAAGAACCCGCCGTAATCACGTTACGGTTCTGCACGCAGCACACTGAAAGCGGAGGCTCCCACTCCCGTCGCCACTGCTTTTCGGGTCGACGCCATTGGCCGCCCCCGCTTACACGTCGAGATATACGCAATTGAGCCCTTCGCGCTCGCCTGCGCGTCCTTCACCGGCGTGCTGCAACGGGAAGGCGTGGTCATCAGCATGGACGGTTGAGGGGGGGCGCGTTCGACAACATTTTCGTCGCGCGACTCTGGCGCAGCGTCAAGCATGAGGACGTGTATGGCCGGTTTTTCTCTGGTGCGATGGCTTGGCAGCGCAGGCTCGTGGCTACATGGTGGCTACACAAGCCCAGAAAGCACTTAGCCCCGACAGCGTGTCGAGGCCAAGTGCTTGATATTTCTGGTGGGGCGTGAGTGATTCGAACACTCGACCTACGGATTAAGAGTCCGCTGCTCTACCAACTGAGCTAACGCCCCAGAAA
>CAJAHZ010000462.1 GCA_903939665.1 uncultured Pseudomonadota bacterium
CGGCGCTCGAGCATCGTCACGTTGCGCCCCATATTTATGAAACCGCGCTCGAAGCGCTTGCTGTTCTTGAAGAAAAAAGCGCAGACTGACACTTCAAGTCGCAGGAATTACAGCCGTTAGGTCCTGTTGAACAGGGATTCAAGATATTACTAAAGTAATACAATAAAAACATTCGATCAGTCGATGGATCAGATAATGGAGGAGACGCCATGAACTCTGGAACCGGAATGTCCTTGCGCACCAAGTTGGTCGGCCTCACCGTTGCGACGGTGATAGCGCTTTGCGTACTGTTTGCAGTCGTTCTGTCCAGCGAGAAAAGCCAATTGCTTGCTGACCGTCAGGACAAGATACGCAATGTCGTCGAAGTCGCGACCGGCGTACTCGAAAACTTTCACCGCCTGGAGAAATCCGGCAAGCTCACGCGCGAAGAGGCGCAGGCGCAGGCGAAGGAAACCTTGCGCGGATTGCGCTACGACAAGGCCGAGTATTTCTGGATCAACGACATGCACCCCGTATCGGTCATGCACCCGATCAAGCCAGAACTCGAAGGCAAGGATCAAACCAGCAATATCGACAAGACGGGCAAGGCGCTGTACGTCGAATTTGTCAAAACTGTCAAAGCCAATGGCGCGGGCTTCGTCGATTACTACTGGACGAAACCGGGCTCGGATGCCGTTGTGCCAAAAATCTCCTACGTCAAAGGCTTCGAGCCTTGGGGCTGGATTGTTGGCAGCGGAATCTACATCGACGACGTTGATGCAATCTTCCATCAGAACGCGATGAAATTCCTGGTTTGGGGGCTGTTGATCGGCGGCTTCATTGCCATTTCGCTGACACTGGTCAGCCGCAATCTCATCAAAACACTGGGCGGCGACCCCCAATACGCCTCGCTAATCACCCGCCGCATTGCGGCCGGCGACTTGACCGCCGAGGTAAATTGCGCCACCGGAGACACCACCAGCGTTCTGGCCGGCATGAAAGAAATGCAGCAAACGCTGCGCATGATGATCGAAGAAATCGTGCGCGGCGCGGAACAACTCTCCTCTTCCTCCAACGATTTGCTGCACGCCTCGGAAGAGGTCGTCATGCGTTCGCGTCAGCAGAGCGAATCCGCATCGTCGATGGCGGCTGCCGTTGAGGAAATGACGGTGAGCATTGACCAGGTTTCCGAAAACGCCCGGGAAGCGCACAACATCACGGTGCAGGCGAGCGACCTTTCCAAAGCAGGCACCAAAGTCATTCAGAGCGCCGCAACCGAAATGCACAAAATTTCGGATGCCGTGCAATCTTCGTCGGCGATCATTGAGGATCTCGGACGCCAGTCCGACCAGATCACCTCAATCGTCAACACGATCAAGGAGATTGCTGACCAGACCAACCTGCTGGCGCTCAACGCCGCCATCGAAGCCGCGCGCGCGGGTGAGCAAGGCAGAGGCTTTGCCGTCGTTGCCGACGAAGTGCGCAAGCTGGCCGAACGCACCACCCTGTCTACCGCCGAAATCGCCGGCATGGTCAGCAAGATCCAGAACGGCACGCGCAGCGCTGTCGACAGCATGCAAACCGGTGTCCAGCAGGCCAGCAAGGGGGTCGATCTCGCCAGCCAGGCCGGGGCCTCGATCAACGAAATTCACGAGGGCTCGACACGCGTCATGGACGTCGTGAACAGCATCTCGGATTCGATCCGCGAACAGGGAACGGTGTCCAGCGAAATTGCCAAGAACATCGAGCGGATCGCCCAGATGTCCGAAGAGAGCGCCAACGCTGTTCAGCACACCACCGATGCGGCACGCCATCTGCAACAGCTATCTACGGCGCTGCACAACTCGGTCAGCCGCTTCAAACTCGGCTGAACAAGCCCGCTGAAAACCGCCTGACAAGGTGAAGGAGCCAACGGCTCTTTCACCCCTTCGACGCACGCAATGATCTGCGCCGCGTTCAGTTCAGGCGGTCGGTCAACAACCCGAAGTTCAAAACGGCCTGCCCAGATAGAAATAGAAATTGCTGTTGCCGTCCTGTGCGCGCCCGTACCCCAGGTAGACCGGCCCGACCGGGCTGTCTGCCGCGACAAAAATACTTGCCGATTTCAGCACCCCGTCCGGATTGCCCGGCACCAGCGGATGGCCGACCTTGCCCACTTCCAGCGAAATGCCGCCGTAGGCCCCCTCCAGCAAGGTCCCGCGCATGATGCGGTGGTAATACATGAGCCGCCCGTATTGCATTTTCTCTCCGAGCAACTGGCCGGTCGCGTAGCCTGACTGTTGCAGGAAACCGCCCCACTGGAACTGATCGTAGCGCGGCAAGTGATCCGAGCCGACCCTGCCCCCCGCCTTCAGGGAAAAGTTCAACGTGTGTTCACCAAACGAATAGGCAGCAACGCCGTCGGCATCCCACTTGGTGTAGTTATTATCGGCACCGAGCCCATGATTCGAGTTGTACACGTTCAGCCCGGCGCGCCAACCCGAGCGAGGAAAATGCACACTATCGAGTTGGTCGAGAACAAGCCGTGCCCGATACGCCGCTTCTGCGACGCTGTCCTCGCCCGGCGACAGCGTTTGCGGCCCGGTATCCAGCTTCGGTTTGCGCACGCCGCCCAACACGCCGAGCCGCAACTCGCCATAGCGGGCAAACTGGGTGCCGACATCCACACCGGCAAGCGCGGAGTTCATTTCATAGCGCGCGATTCGATCGTCCTTCTGGAACAGGGTCGCAGAGCGACGTTCAATGCCCGCGTGGGGCGCGATGAAGAAAGAACCCTGTGCGTTGAGCGGCTGGTAGAACTCGGTTCTCAGGCTGCTGGTATGGCCAATCTGCAGATCGGTCCGCCACTCGGCGCCAAGCGAGTTAAGCCAGGTCTTGCGATAGCTGGCGAGGAGGTTGAAGTAGGCATCGCCGCTGAAATCGCTCGACAGACCCAAGCCGAAACGCAGGTAGTCCGGGCCCCACGATTTCTCGACAGCATCGACCGCCAGCACCCGCCGGCCCGGCTCCTCGAGAAAGCGATAGTTCACGTGTTCAAAATCGCCAGTGCCGTAGATGCGGCGCATATCCTTGTTGAGCGTCTCCTGGTCGATCGGCTGGCCAGCTCGGGTTTCCATGACCTTGCGCGCGGACTCGGGATTGACATGCCGCATCTTCTCAAAGCGAATTTCATCGACCGGCCTCAAGTCGGGGGCCACGACAGCCGTCTGTCGCTCGCGTAGCGCGGCGTATTCCGCATCCGGGATGGAGAGCCGCGCAAGTTGCTCGGCCACCTTGCGCGCCGCCGGCTCGCCGAGCGGCGCGATCTTCATCAAATGGTCGAAATCGCCGGTCGAATAATCACCCAGTTCCGGCGAAATAAGAATATCAGTGGATCTCAGCGCGGCAATCGACTCCTGGACGTTTTGCTCGGTCAGGATGCTGAGCATCTGTCCGGCAACACCAAGGATTCCGCCTAACTCTTCACGCTTGAGCAAGGGTGTGCCGACGTTCACCGCAATGATGACATCAGCGCCGAGAGCGAGTGCGGTCTGCACCGGCAGATTGCTGGTCAGCATGCCATCCACCAATATTTTGCCGTCGAACTCGGCCGGCGCAACGGCGCCCGGCACCGACATGCTGGCCCGCATGACGTTGGCGAGCTCGCCATCGCTAAAAATGACGGCCTTGCCGGTCACCAGATCGGTCGCTACGGCACGAAAAGGAATGGGCAGGTTGTCAAAATTGTAATAGCCCTTCGCCTTGGCCAGTCGGCGCAGCACCGTTTCAAGCTGTACGCCGGTAACCAGTCCTTTGCCGAGCCTGATTTTGCCACCACCGATGCCCACCTCCGGGCCAAAAAAAATCCCGTAGTCATCCTGCTTGCGGCGCATCGACAGCTCCTGGCGCGGCGGCGCTTCCTTGAACAGCAGCTCGGTCGAGATCCCCTCGATGATTTTCTCCATCTCCGGGGTGGACGTACCCGTGGCATAGGCGGCACCGACCAGTGCGCCCATGCTGGTTCCGACGATGCAGTCAATCGGCACGCGGTACGTTTCGAGAACCTTGAGCACGCCGACGTGGGCCGCGCCCCGCGCGCCGCCACCGGAAAGCACCAGGCAGATTTTCGGTCGCGTGGCGCTGGCCGCAGGTCTCGCCAACTCATCGCCACTGGCCGCTAGCGGGGCGGCAAACGCCAGCCATAAAGCGATGATAGCGGGCCCACGGAGGCATTTGATTTTCATTGTTGATTCCCGATGGATGACGAGCGTGGCGAATCCGAAATGGCATCGGGCGCGATCACCGACTTCTCCCGGATGCGCCGCGAGAAGTCCGCTGCATTGCCGGCTGCCTGCGCACGCGGATTGATGTAGGCCTGCTGCCGGAGCTCGGAGAATGGCATCCCCCTACCCTCCAGCCGCCCGTGTTGATAGAGAAACTCGGGCACATAGCCGCTCGCAAGAATTTTCCAGCTGAACGGCAGATGCGTCGGGTTAACCCGGGAATTCAACCAGATATTGGTCGTGCAGTTGGTTGTCAGGGTGTTATAGAACTCGGGTGTCACATTCAGCGCATTGATCCGCTCCATGTACTCGAGAAACAGTCGCCGGCCATTCTCGATCGGGGCAGCTGACCGGTAAACGTAAACGTCTTCCGGCGGCTGCCGGCGATAGTTGGTGCGCAGACGGATCACGTCACGCTCATCGGCGACGACGTAATAGAGCTCGTATTGGCGAAAGAAACCTTTGATCGTCGAATAGTCCTCACCCTTCTCCTTGCGGGTCTCGATCGAAATCGCGAGATGCTCGCCATCGGCAAAAGCAAAGCTGAGAAAAACATGTGCAATGGCCGGCCCCATCCAGTAAACGGCCACCAGATCGACGCCTTCCAGCTTGCGCAGGTCAAAGCGCTTGTCATAGTAGGCCGGGGTGTAGTCGGTCTCGCTGCGGTAGTCGAAGTTGCGAATGTTATGTACGGTCACGATGTCGCCTTCGATCGTCGCCCTGGGCAGAATCGCCACGTCCGTTTGCCAGTCGCGCTCGTTCGACGGCTCGCTGCCGCGCCACCAGAGCAGCACCACGGCGAACAGCACGATATAGACGGCAAGGGCACGCCAGCGCCGGAAAAACAGCGCCAGCAATGCGGCCAGCGAAACGAGCGCAAATGCGCCGGCCAGAGCGCTGCGCACGGCATCGTCAGACGATCCTGAATAGAAGAGAGCGAGAACGCCCCAGCTACCCGCCACCAAGGTCAGCAAGGCAAGCAGAAGCAAGCCTGAAGCTGCGGCGACTCGCGGCGCAATGCTGCTCATGAGCGACAGACTTTTTTTGCTGCGTGCATTCCCCAGCCCCCTCCGCTTGACTGTCAGGCCGTGCCCTCTTGGCATCGAGCCCCTAGCGATCGCCAATTACAACAACAAGGATAACGAGCCAGCTCAACGGGTGATATTGGGCTTTGGTCCAATCGCCCATCCGCTTTCGATCGCCTACATTTAGAGGCAACGCGCTTTTCGCTCGGCAAGGCATCAAAAACCTGACATGGAGCAAGCATGACAACCCATTTTCTCCCGGCAATCGCCGCGGGCAGCCGCTCTCGATGGCTGGCGATCACGGCAGCGCTTGTCGTGTTCGTATTCTCAACGGGGGTATCCGCGCAAGCGCCTGCTGCACCGGGCGGTGGGGCAGGCGCGCCGTCAGGCGCTGAACTCGGCAAACTCGTCGACCGCATCGCACTCTACCCGGACGACCTGATCGCCATCATCCTGCCGGCCGCCACAAACCCCTTGCAGCTGGTACAGGCGGATCGTTATCTCGAAAAACGAAAAACCAGCCCGACCCTCCCGGTCGACGAAAAATGGGACGAGGCAGTAAAGGCGCTGCTCAACTATCCCGAGGTCGTCAAGAGCATGAGCAGCGACCTGGACTGGACAGCCGCGCTCGGTGAGGCCGTTGTCGCTGACCAGGGCGCAGTGCTGGAAGCGATCCAGGCATTCCGCCGCAAAACGCAGGCGGCAGGCAATCTGAAGAGCGACGCCAAGCAGGTCGTCGTGATCGAGAAAGAAGTCATCAAGATCGTGCCCGCCGATCCGCAGGTCATCTACGTGCCGCAGTACAACCCGAGTAGCGTGGTTGTCTACGGGGGGTATTCTTCCTGGGGCTACTACCCGGCGCCCTACCCCGTTTACTACTATCCGTACCCCCCGGGGGCGGCCTTCGCCACCGGCCTGATCTGGGGGGCTGCCATTTCGGCGGCATGGAGCGGCGGTCATTATGTCGCCCACTACGGTGGCTACGGCGGCACGGCCAACATCAACGTAAATCGCAACGTCAACATCAATACCGGCAACATCAATCGACCCGGCACACCAAGCCAGCTGCCCGCCGGCGGCTCAACGCAGTGGAAGGCAAACAAGCAGCCAGGACAGGTCAGCAACACCATCGGCAAAACCCCATCGTCGCGGGTCGGCTATGCGGCGCCGGGCAGCGGCTCCCGACCCGCCGCAGCGGAACGACCTTCAACAACGCCAAGCAGTCGCGGCGCCAGCGCGTCGCCGCGCGACACAGCGGGCGGCGCCTTCGGTGGATATGCTTCTGGACGCGACACCCAGATGGACAGTTCACGCGGTGCCGCGAGCCGTGGCTCGATGTCGTCCCGCAGCGCGCACCCGGGCGCGTCGGCGGGAACTACGCGCCAGACGCCAAGTGGCGGCGCCCGCAGTGGTGGCAGCCGCAGTGGTGGCAGCCGCAGTGGTGGCGGCCACGGCGGCGGTGGCCGGGGCGGTCGCCGCTAGGGGATGACCATGAACGCCACGAATTCCATGCACACAATCGATAAAGTGACAGCCCATATGAATCCATTTGAAATAAAGACGGCACTC
>CAJAHZ010000463.1 GCA_903939665.1 uncultured Pseudomonadota bacterium
CAGCCATCGGTGAACTCGATGTACAACGTTTCTCCGCTGTCGGCCACCAAGGCGATCGAGAGCAGCCGCGGGTCGGAACTCAGGCCGGTAAATTCAGTATCAAAAAAGACTTTCTTTGACGAGGGCGGTAACTTATTCATGCGCGTTTTTCGATTCAGCCTTTGACGCAGACAACTTGCTTGAGCGTATGCAGGATTTCAGTCAGGTCACTCTGATTCGCCATGACCTGATCAATATCCTTGTAGGCACCGGGGATCTCGTCGACGATGCGCTTGTCTTTGCGACAAATGACGCCCGCCGTCTGTTGCACCAAGTCTGCCTGGGTGAATTGTTTCTCGGCTTCGGTACGGCTCATCCGTCGCCCCGCACCGTGTGCGCTGGAGCAAAAACTTTCTGGATTTCCCTTGCCTCGCACGATGTAACTGCGTGTTCCCATGCTGCCGGGGACTATGCCCAGATCACCTTCACGGGCGCGAATCGCTCCCTTGCGCGTGACCCAAACGTCTGCGTCGAAGTGGTGTTCCCTGGCGACATAGTTGTGGTGGCAATTCACGGCTTCGGTCGTTACTGTAAAAGGCGGCAGATGCCGCGTCAGTGCGGCGAGCACCAGATCCAGCATCGACTGGCGATTCTGCATCGCGTATTCCTGCGCCCAGTGCACCGCCGCCACATAGTCGGCAAAATATTCACTGCCTTCTGAAAAATAGGCCAGATCGTGGTCAGGCAACTGGATCATCAAGCGCTCCATGTCCTGACGGGCCAATTGGATGAAGTGGGTGGCAATGGCGTTGCCAATACCCCGGCTGCCGGAGTGCAGCATCACCCAGACTTGATCGTTCTCATCGAGGCAGACCTCGATGAAGTGATTTCCGCCGCCAAGCGTTCCCATCTGGTTTGTCCATTTGGAAAACTTGCTGAAGGCTTTGAGCAGTTGGGGGTGTCTGTCGGTGAGTGCTTTCAGCCCCGGCTCGAAGGGCCGGGCGGCTTCCACCAGAATTCGATTGTCCGCATGTTCATTGCGACCGACCGGCACATCACGGGTGATCTGGTCAAAGACTTTCTTCAGCGCCTTTTCGTCAAGCTCATTGGCCGTGATCGATAGTTGCGCGGCGACCATGCCGCAGCCAATATCCACGCCCACTGCCGCCGGGATGATCGCTTGGTGCGTGGCGATTACCGATCCAATGGTCGCGCCCCTTCCCAGATGCACATCCGGCATTGCGGCGACGTGGTGGTGGATAAATGGCAGGCCGGCAATATTGGTCAGTTGCGCCTTTGATCGCTCGTCGACGTCATCGGTCCATATTTTTACCGGGACTCGCTGGTCGGAAAGAACTTGCTGGATAGGCATCTGATATTCCCTTTCTTCAAATTTTGTCTGGTGACTATCTCGATGGTACGGGTCGTTGCGACAACTTGAGTCGCAGGAAGTGTCAAGTTGCTGCGACGTAGCGAGCCTTGATTCTTGTTCTGCAGGAAATCGGTTGGCCGGGCTTTGTGCGACGCAATCTGTCGCAACGGTCCGTAGACTGGATGCTCAAGTTACCAATAAGTCACGTGCCTGGAGGGCATAAATCATGGGAGTAATTAAACCCAAAAGAGAGCAAGAAACACGCTACTTTGGAGTCATTGAGGACCGCACAACGGCAGTCAGAAAGTTGCAACATCTTGTTCGGCGCGTGTCGGAGACTCGTTCGTTGCTGGAAGGAATCGAGAGCTTGGCGCCGCTCTTTGAACAACTTGGAGTCATCGAATGCTTGCTGAACGAAATTGGCAAGGAGGCAAAGAAGTGTGGTCTCTCGAACTCCCATTTTATTCCGGCGTTTTTCAAAATAATGCATAAAAAATACGCGCCAGATCTTCTTGAAGAACTGGAAACGCTCTCCTACGCGTTGCCTGAGCACGAAGAGCAAATGGAATATCTACTCGGCCCCCTGTCTTTGCTCGATGACGGTTTCGTAAATGCTTCTGATTTTTTTAGCGGAAGAGAACCTGGCGTTGTCGATAGCCTTCTTGACGATGACCCGTCGGAAGGTATGACTGAATCCGGAAACGAGGCGGCAGAGGCGTTTTGTAACTCAAGTCGTCGGCTACGTAAGGAGATTCAACTCATCTCGAGTCGACTCGTTGAGCAGATTCGCGCCGAAGGCTTGACGCTGCATGTTGCGTTGACCGCAGTTTATGGCGAATCTCCCGCTGCATAGCATTGCGAAAGATAACGACCAAGCCGTATTTGGCTAAATGGAGGATGAAATGAATGAAATGGGTCTATTTGGTGTGTCGTTTGTTTTCGTGTTCGCACTGAGCTTTCAGCAACAGAATATTCATCATCGCCGGTATCTATTCGCACTCATCAACGCAGCATTCATTGCGGCACTCAACCTTTTCGTGGTCCGGTTGGGAGCTCAAGCGTCACCGACAGAAATTTTTGCGTTTATTGCGGGGCAACCGCTCGGCACCGTGGCAGCCATGTGGCTGAACAGTCACCCGCTAACGCGAAAACTGCAATCGTCACAGAGCCCCACATTCGATCAAGAGCGCCATGGCTGACTTACGCCTCGGCATCGTCAGTCCAAAACGCAGGACTGAGCATTTATGATCGACTGGAGCCGAAAGCATTTGTCTGATCTGGCATGGGCGTGCAAGAGGTGCGAAGAAGATTCTGAGCTATCGATAGCTCAACGAAGCGCCTTCGCCGAGATCTATCCAGTAGCAAAGCGTTTCTCGTCATTTCCGGAAGGAGGAGGCGTCAATAACGTCGCAACG
>CAJAHZ010000464.1 GCA_903939665.1 uncultured Pseudomonadota bacterium
GTAAGAACCGCCTTCCTTTTAGACAGGGCTTCTAAGCCCAAACCGGCGGAATTTGCCCGGATTACCGCATCAGCATTTTTTGGCCATCGTGGCGAAGCACGTCATCTGGGCCAAGATGCCGGTAGAGTGTCGGCCTTCATACACGTGCGATTTGGAAGCCATCCGCCTCGGAAAGGCGCATATAGCCAATCAACATCGTGTCACCTGAACGATCATTTGCGTAACACTTGTATGCTGGCGATCAATACGGTAAATTACCGTATACGTAAATTCCCCGTATTGAAGGAGATTAATATGCCCGCTGCTGCTCGATTTGATTTGACGATGGATGTTGAAGAAAAAGAGGTCGTTTCTCGCGCTGCGGCCTTAATGGGCACCACAATGGCCGCGTTCGTGCGCACCGCAGCTAAAGAAAAAGCGCGCGAACTGCTGGACCGGGAATCCCGCATCACGATGACAGCTCAGGACTTCCACACATTTACCACGGCACTTAACGGGGCATTTACGCCCAATGCCGCTTTGAAAAACGCAATGAGCATCGCGCGCGAGATTAAGCGTGCTTGAAGAGCAATTGCTCGATCCCCGCCGCCATGACCGCCAAACCTTCACCTCGGGGGTTCAGGAGCTTGACGACTACCTTCAGCGTTTTGCGATTCAGCAGAGCAAGAAAGGCATCACTGTCGTGCGAGTGCTGGTCGACACGGACACCCCAAAAACCATACTCGGCTACTACAGTTTGAGTGCCGCTCAGGTCGACACCATCCAGTTGGATACGCGCACACAACAAAAGCTGCCTCGCTATCCCGTGCCTTGCTTTCGTTTAGGACGTTTGGCTGCGCATTCGGCGCATCACGGTCGTGGACTGGGGCGTCTGCTTCTTGGGTGCGTAGTTGAGCGGTGCTTAGAGGCCCGCAAGCATGTGGCCGCATACGCGCTTGTGGTCGATGCGAAGGGCGAACCGGCCAAGGCATTCTATGAGCATTATGGATTTATACCCTGCCACGATAACCCGATGACTCTGTATTTATCGCTTGGTGCATGAGACAAATTCCGCCGGTTTGGGCTGAGGACCGCCCGATCAACCGACACTCAATTAAGGCTCGGATCGACTTCCGTCAGGCCCTGGCGAATCGCATACTTGGTCAGCTCGGCAACGCTGTGCAGATCGAGTTTGCGCATGATATTGCGCCGATGAACTTCAACCGTGCTGGTCGCAATATGCAGGCGCGCGCCAATCTCCGGGGAAGTCAGTCCTTCCGCCAGCAGTTTCAGCACTTCGTTTTCCCGACGTCCGAGACGATCGCCATTCATTTTTTCGGGAAATCTGGCGCCGCAGGCGCTATCGACAACGATCCGCGACACCTCAGGACAGAGATAACTTCGGCCGGAAAACACCGAACGAATGCCGCGCACCAGTTCTTCGCTGCCGGCTGATTTGACAATATAACCACTGGCCCCGGCCCCGAGCATCTGCAAGACAATACGGCGGTCGAAAAAAGTCGACAGCGCGAGGATCTTCACCTCAGGCGCCGCAGTCTGCATCGCCAGCGTCGTCTGAATGCCGCCCATCTCGGGCATGCCGATATCCATGACGACGACGTCCGGTCGAGTCTGCCGGATGGATTTCAGGGCTTCCATGCCATTGCTCGCTTCGCCGACGAAGGTGATGTCACTCTCGCGCTCCAGCACCGATCTCAGGGCATCGCGGAGTATCTTGTGATCGTCGACCAACATCACCCGTATGCTCATGCGGCCCCCTTGATTTCGCGTTCCGGAGGCGGCAACGGAAAGACGATTGTCACCGTCGTGCCACAGCCCGGTGCGGTGTCGATGCGCATGTCACCACCGACAAATTCGATACGATCCTTGATGCTGGTCAGGCCAAAGCCGGAGTCATCAGGCACGACGGACGCCGCCGGGTCATAAGAAAAACCATCACCCTGATCAATCACGGAAATGGTCAGGCGCTCGGCGTCGCGCAGGCAACTGAGCTCGGCTACCTTGCAACCCGTATGCTTCGAAACATTGATCAGCAGTTCGCGGACAGCCCGGAAAATAGTGGTCTTGGCCGGCTCCTGCAAGGTCATTGGCGCGCCCTTGCTGTCGACATGGACCGTCAGCCCGTACACACGCGCCATCTCTTCGGCAAGCCACTCAAACGCGGGCACCAGGCCCAGCGCCTGCAGAACGGGCGGACTCAGTTGCTGCATTAGCGTGCGCACCGACTGGTTGGACTGATCGATCAGGTTCTCGATCTCCTTGAGCGCCCCCCTGAGCATGCCGCGGCGATCGCTCTCCTTGATCGACGTCAGCTTGATCTTGAGGATCGCCAGTAGCTGCCCGAGGCCATCGTGCAAATCCTGCGCCAAAACGCGCCGCTCGCGCTCTTCGGTCAGCGTCAGTTCGGCCGTCAACATTCTCAATTGCGTCGTCCGTTCACGGACACGGGCCTCAAGCGAACTTGCCAGGGCATACTGCGCAGCAGCCGTTGCTTCAGCCGCTTTTTTTGCCTCGGTAATATCGGTGTAGGTGATGACGACACCGGCGATCTGATCGTCCTCGGTGCGGTAAGGCAGAATACGCCGCAAATACCAGGTGTCATTAAAATAACTTAACTCGCGCTGTATCGGGACGAGTGTCCTGAGCACGCAATCCGCATCCTCAATCAGTGCAGCGCCCAAGCTGTCAGTAGAAAAAATGCGGATATTGCGCCCGATATCGGCATTCACCATGCTAAACATGGCCCCGGCGCCCGGTGTAAACCATTTGATGCAATAGTCGCATTCAACACAGATCGTGGCGATTTCGCTGCTGGCCAGCAAATTCCTGATGTCCGCATGGGAGGATTCGAGTTCCGCCACCTTCAACTGGAGTTGCTGATTGATCGTTGAAAGCTCTTCGTTCAAGGATTGCAGTTCCTCTTGCGAGTTCTGCAGTTCCTCGTTGATCAAGACCACCTGGTCATTCGAGGCCTTCAAGTCGCTGTTGGATTTTTTCAGGCGGTCAATCGAATTCTGCAGATCGGTCTTCGTCGCGCGAAGCGCCTCGGCCAGTTCGCGCACGCGCTGGCTTTCACCGTGCCGGGAAAACTCTGGGAGGCTGGCATCGGGGCCCACCGGCACATCGCCAGCGATCTCCTGCGGTTGGGCGAACGCCATCGGCCGCCTGTTTTCCGGCTCATTTCGGCTGCGCGCCTCTCGCGAGGAATTTTTCATCGATACCGCCCTTTGTTAATTGCTGCACGCAAAGCGAAGATCAATACGCTCGCAAGAACGCATCACGCAGCCTTGTGCGGCAAGTATCGGTCGGGTCAAGCACGGGCATTTACAGCGCGGGGAGCCTGTCGAGGGGGTCCGAATGGATCATTCAGGCAAAACACACGACAAACGGCTGAGTGGCATCGACAAGATTGGGGATCTAAACGCCACGCAGCGCGCAGAAGCGCTCTCCGTCATGCCGCCCAAGATCGAAAGTGGCCTGCAACGCAGCATCGTTTGTGTAGTCCCACGCGGCAACCGGAATCGGTCGCGACGGCTGCACATAGGTCCGCCCAGGAATCGACGGCAGTGCCGCGAATTGGCGGGTGAGCAGCACCAGTGTTTCTCCCTGCGCTTCCGCCAGCCCGTCTGTCGGCACGTTGCTCACCAGGCCGCCGTCGAGCAAAGCGATGCCGTTGCGATGCGACTGCGGCGTCAGCGGCGGCGTGCACGACGAAGCCATGATCAGATCCGCTAAGGATTCCGGCGTACTGCACTCGCGCACCGGGATGAACAACGGCCTGAAGCCGATGCGCTGACCGACCGTGGAATGAACCCGCTTGTTCCCCCAGGCGTCGATGCCGGTGGCGATCATGCCGAGCAACAAGGCGATGCGAGGCGATGCCCAGCGCGGCGGGAACGATATCAGGACGCTGATTTCCGGGCCCGCGTGCAACCGCAAAAGCGCCCTCTGGTCGATACACGCAAGTATCGCTTCGCGGTAAATGTTGCCATGCGGAAATACCGGCTGCTCGCGCAGCAGATTGCGCAGGTGAAGATTGCTGTTGTTCTTCGCCATGGCTCGTTTATACCGGGCAAAACCTTTGCTAAAGCTTCCAGAAAACAGGGCGCAGGCAATCGCCGATCCGGCACTCACCGCAACGACCCGGGACGGCTTCAGGCTCAAGGTCGCCGCCACGACGGACCAAAAACCGGCCTGCCA
>CAJAHZ010000465.1 GCA_903939665.1 uncultured Pseudomonadota bacterium
CAGGCAACGCCATCACGCACGATGCCGGAAGGCACCAGGTTAAGCTTGTATACTTTTTCGCCGACGACCAGCGTGTGACCGGCGTTATGACCGCCCTGAAAGCGCACAACGCCCTTTGCGTGGTCAGTCAACCAATCGACGATCTTTCCTTTGCCCTCGTCGCCCCATTGGGTCCCGACGACTACGACGTTCTTAGCCATTTTTCTGATCAATCCCTGTGATTGCTTGAATAATCCATTGCCCATTGCATTCGCTCAACTGGCGATCGCACTGCGGACCTTCGCTGCGCGTCTCGCCGGGGAGCATCTCGACAACGACCTCGCCCTGCTGGCGAAGGGTCGCGACAAGCTTTGCCAACCCCGTATTGCCTGCCGCATGCGGCGCCAGAATCGCTCCCAGAGGCCGGTCGCTTGCAGCCAACCGCGCCACTTCGCGCAGATCCATCGAAAACCCGGTCGCTGGACGGTCGCGGCCAAAGGCCTTGCCAGCCCCATCGTAACGGCCACCGAGGGCGATGGCGCAGGGGAAACCGGGGTAGTAGGCGGCGAATACCACGCCGTTGTGATAGTGGTAGCCCCGCAGATCCGCGAGATCAAACGACAGCGGCAACTCGGGCATCGCCAGCTGCAACTGACGCAATGTTTCGAGCGCTACGGTAATTTCAGGCAGCGCCGGCAGATCGCGCGCCGCTATCTGTAATATTGCCGCATCGCCGTAAAGTTCCGGCAACCGAACCAGCGCCGTCCGGTAGGGCTCGGCGAGACCGGCGCAGCGTTCGCGCAGGCTGGGAACATCCTTCGCCTGCAGCAGTTGCAAGACAACCGCCTCGGATTCGGCATCCAGCCCGGCAGCTTTCGCCAGCGCGCGAAAAACCCCCACATGGCCGAGGTCGATGCGCGAAGCCGGCGTGCCTGCTGCCGCAAGCGCTGCAGCCATCAAACGAATCGCTTCGAGATCGGCTTCGACGCCGACATAACCATACAGCTCGGCCCCCAGCTGAATCGGTTCGCGACTGGCGGCCTGCGAGGCGGGTAGCGTATGCAGCACGCTGTCGCAGTAGCAAAGGCGCGTCACGCCTTGACGGTTGAGCAGATGCGCATCAATGCGCGCAACCTGGGGCGTGATGTCGGCACGCACGCCGAGCGTTCGCCCGGAGAGCTGATCAACCAGCTTGAAGGTGCGCAGTTTGAGATCGGCTCCCGAGCCGGTCAGCAGCGAGTCGAGATATTCGAGCATCGGCGGCATGACCAGCTCGTAGCCATGCACGCGAAAAAGATCGAGGACCGCACGGCGCAAGCGCTCGATCTGCGCAGCTTCCTGCGGGAGTGCATCGGCGGTGTATTCGGGTAGTAGCCAGTTCATCTGAAGATAATCAACATGATCAGCCCGACCAGCATTGAGGTCAGGCCGACAAAACGAATCTGCCCGTCGGAAAACTGCGTCAGGCGACGGAATGTTTCGCGCCAGGCATTCGGCGCAATAAAAGGCACAACACCTTCGAGCACCAGCATCAGCGCGAAGGCAATCAACAGGTTATCGCTCATTTACCGCTCTTGTCGCCGCCCTTGCCAACGCTCTTCATATACTTGAAGAAATCCGAATTGGGCTCGACAACGATGACATCGCTCTTGCTCTTGAAACTGTTGCGATAGGCTTCGAGGCTGCGGTAAAAGGCGTAAAACTCGGGATTCTGATTGAAGGCCTGCGCATAGGTGGCCGCCGCCTTGGCATCGCCCTCACCCTTCATCTTCTGGGCATCACGGTAAGCTTCGGCAACGATCACCTCACGTTGCTTGTCGGCATCGGCGCGAATCTTTTCCGCTTCGGCAGAACCCTGCGAACGCAGTTCATTGGCGACACGCTTGCGTTCGGCCTCCATGCGGCGATAGACCGACTCGCTGACTTCAGTCGGCAGATCGACCCGCTTGACACGTACATCAACGATCTGCACACCGATCTTGCGGGCATCGAGATCGGCCTTCAGCCGCATATCTTCCATGATTTTGTCACGCTCGCCGGACACCACGTCATGCACCGTGCGCTTGCCGAACTCTTCGCGCAGACCGGCGTTGACCGTCTGCGAAAGACGCGTTTTGGCGCGCGCCTCATCGCCAGCCACCGAAACGTAGTAAAGCTTGGGATCGACAATCCGCCACTTGACGAAAGAATCAACCAGTACGTTCTTCTTTTCAGACGTAATGAAACGTTCCGGCTCGGCACTGTCGAGTGTCAGGATGCGTTTGTCGAAATAACGAACGTTCTGAATCATCGGCCACTTGAAGTAAAGACCAGGTTCGGCGATCACATCACGCACCTCGCCCAACTGGAAAATGATGGCGTGCTGACGTTGATCAACGGTAAAGATCGACGTGCCGAGCAGCACCAAAAGCGCCGCAATCGCAGCCGCTACAAAATTCAGGGCTCTCATCAACGTGCCTCCCGATCGCGCGTACGCAGTGCTTCACGTGATCGTGTTTCGTTCTTATCCGCCGC
The DNA here is from genome assembly GCA_903939665.1 of uncultured Pseudomonadota bacterium. Taxonomy (GTDB): domain Bacteria; phylum Pseudomonadota; class Gammaproteobacteria; order Burkholderiales; family Rhodocyclaceae; genus CAJBIL01. The sequence goes on from CAJAHZ010000465.1 coordinate 2,494, forward strand.
CTGCGGCGGCGTCTCGTGGGAAATGACCGCGCCCGGCTGAAACTGTGCCGGCATTTCGGCACTGCTGCCGACGCCGCTCTGCGAAGCGGCTCCGGAGACCGCACCCGTCGCCTGCATCAGCTTGTCGAGCGGCAGATAGAGCAGGTTACCCTGCCCTTTGGTATCAACCATCACCTTGCTGGTGTTGGCGTAGATCTGCTGCATGGTCTCCAGATACATGCGGCTGCGCGTCACTTCCGGCGCTTTGGCATATTCGGTATTGATCTGCTTGAAACGGCTGGCATCGCCCTCGGCGGTCGCGATCAGGCGCTGTTTGTAACCATCGGCTTCCTGCAGCAGACGTGCAGCCGTACCCTTGGCTTTTGGCACCACATCATTGGCGTAGGCTTGACCTTCATTCTTCTGCCGTTCGCGGTCCTGCCCCGCTTTCACGGCATCGTCGAACGCCGACTGCACCTGCTCCGGCGGCTGCGCGTTCTGCATCGTCACCTTTGAAATCAGGATGCCCGTCTTGTAACGATCGAGAATGTCCTGCATCAGCTTGGAGGCGTTGACCGCAATCTGCTCGCGCCCTTCGTAAAGCACGAAGTCCATCTTGCTTTTGCCGACGATTTCGCGAATCGCCGTCTCGGCGACCTGCATCACTGCATCGTCCGCATGGCGGTTGTTAAAGACGTATTCGACCGGGTCCTTGAGGATGTACTGGACGGCGAACTGGATGTTGATGATGTTTTCGTCATCGGTCAGCATCAGGGCTTCCTTGAGCACCTTGTTCTTCTCGGTGCCACGATAGCCCACCTCGATCGTCCGCACACCGGAGATATTCACCAGTTCGTGTGACTGGATCGGATAAGGCAGGCGCCAGTTCAGACCCGACCCCGTGCTTTCCTTGTATTTGCCGAACTGCAGCACAAGACCGCGCTGCGAGGCATCGACGATATAGAAGCCGCTGGCCAGCCAGACGACAAGAATCAGCGCGACGAGCAAACCAATGCCGCCACCGAGAAATTTTGGGTTGAACTCGATCGGCGAGCGGTTGTTGCCGCCACCGCCATTGCCACCGCCCCCTTTCTTTTCGAACAGGCCGGACAGGCGGCGATTGAAGTCGCGCCACAACTGTTCGAGGTCGGGCGGCCCCTGATTCGGGCGCTTGCCGCCACCGTTATCGTTGCCGCGATTGCCCCACTGCGGGTCATTGAGCGACATGAGTACTCCAATGCTTGCGATCATAGGGAGGAACCTGGGTCCAAAACAGAATCGGGGGTTAGGGAATATTCATCAGCCTGCAGCCGCTCGCGCCCGTTGCGCATTTTCTCGAGAGCCGACTCGCTCAATGACTCACGCAGAAGGGGCAGGCCTTCACCACTTCTGGCGCTCAGGCGAACTCGTTGAATTCTACCATATTCGTCCCGCTCGACAGCAGGCGGCAGCCCCGTCAAATCCAGTTTATTCAACACCATGATCTGAGGCACCGCGCTGGCGCCAATTTCGGCAAGCACCTTGTTCACCTCGGCGACCTGCTCATCACGTGCCGGGCTTGCCGAATCGACGACATGCAGCAACAGATCGGCCTGCGACGTTGCATCAAGCGTGGCATGAAAGGCCGCCACCAGCGAGTGCGGGAGATCGCGAATGAAGCCAACCGTGTCGGAAATCACGACATTTCCCGCTTCGCCAAGCCATAACTTGCGCGACGTGGTGTCCAGTGTGGCAAACAGCTGATCGGCGGCATAAACGCCGGCATGGGTCAGCGCATTGAAAAGCGTTGATTTGCCGGCATTGGTGTAGCCAACCAGCGAAACGTTCAAGACCTCGCCGCGCACTCTCGCCTTGCGCTGCACGCCGCGCTGGCGCTCCAGCTTCACAAGTCGCTCCTTGAGCAGTTTGACGCGCTTGCCGAGCAGACGACGATCGGTTTCGAGCTGCGTTTCACCCGGGCCGCGCAGACCGATACCGCCCTTCTGGCGCTCAAGGTGGGTCCAGCCGCGTACGAGACGGGTCGCCAGATGATCAAGCTGCGCCAGCTCAACCTGCAGTTTGCCCTCGGCGCTTTGGGCACGCTGGGCAAAGATGTCGAGAATCAGGCTGGTGCGATCAATCACCCGGCACTGCAGGATGCGTTCGAGGTTGCGTTCCTGAGCGGGCGACAACTCGTGATTGAAAATAACGAGATTGGCTTCCTGCGCGGCGACCTGTGCGGCCACTTCCTGCACTTTGCCTTTGCCGGCATAGGTCGCCGCATCGGGGCTGCGTCGCGGGCCATAGACCTCCGCGCAGATAGCGGCGCCTGCCGACTCGGCGAGCAAACGGACTTCTTCGAGCAGTTCCGGGATATCGTCGTGACCGAAGTCCAGCTGCACGATCACCGCGCGTTCGCCAGCGGCGGGACGTTCAAGCATTCGGGCGTTTTACGAGAAGATGCGACAAGTCGAAAGATGGAAACGCTTCAGATCAGCAATTCGGCGCGGCCCGCCACCGGGGTGGCGAGCCGGCAAGTGTCGGGCAATCAAGCTTCGTTGCCGTCGTCCTGCTGGATATTGACCGGACGGGCGGGAACGACCGTCGAGATGGCGTGCTTATATACCATCTGGGTAACCGTATTCTTGAGCAGCACGACATACTGGTCGAAAGACTCAACCTGACCTTGCAGCTTGATACCATTGACCAGATAGATCGAAACCGGCACATGCTCGCGACGCAGCGTGTTGAGGAACGGGTCTTGTAACAGTTGCCCTTTATTGCTCATGGTTCAGACTCCATGTTTCATTGTTTGTTGGATCGGCTAGCTTAATTGATTTCTCCGCGCTTTGCCATAGAACAAACGGGAAGAGCAAGCGAGAAATCGCGCGAAAGGAAAAACCATCAAGTGCGCTTGGGTTTGGGCTTGGCTGTGGGCTTGGCTATTTTCCTGGCGGCAGACCTCGGTCGGCTTTCGGCTTTGGGCTTGCCGTCAGCCGCTGCTTTCGGCCTTGGCTTTGGTTTCGGCTTGCGCGCCAGCTCAGCCTTGGTTTCTGGCTTTGGCTTGGGCGAACGCCTGTTCTGCTCCGGCGGCTTCTTGTCGGCAAACGGGTTTTCCGAGATATTGAACTGGATGCGCAGCGGCGTGCCCTTCAGCTTGAACACGTCGCGGAACGCATGCTCCAGATAGCGCCGATAGGAATCCGGCACTTTTTCAAGCGCATTGCCGTGGATAACGATCAGCGGCGGATTGCGCCCGCCCTGGTGGGCATAACGCATTTTCGGGCGAAAGATTCCGTTACGCGGCGGCGCTTGCTTGGCGACCGCATCGATCAGCACACGCGTCAGTTGCGGCGTCGACAAATCGGCAATCGCGGCCTTGTAAGCGGCATCAACCGAACGAAAGACCTGTTCGAGGCCCTGCCCCTTGAGCGCTGAAACGTAGTGAAAATTGGCAAAATCGAGAAACTTCATGCGCCGCTCAAGATCCACCTTGAGTTGCTCGCGAACGTAAGGATCAAGGCCGTCCCACTTATTCACCGCAACGACCAGCGCACGACCGGATTCGACGACGAAGCCGGCGATATGCGCGTCCTGATCGGAAATCTCATGGTGCGCGTCGAGCACGAGGACCACTACATTGGCATCTTCGATCGACTGCAGCGTCTTGATCACCGAGAATTTCTCGATCGTCTCGAACACCTTGCCCTTGCGCCGCAAACCGGCAGTGTCGATCAGCGTGTAATTTCTGCCGCCCCGCTCGAAATCGATATAAATCGAGTCGCGCGTGGTTCCCGGCTGGTCAAAGGCGATGACGCGCTCTTCGCCGAGCAGCGCGTTGATCATGGTGCTCTTGCCGACGTTGGGACGACCGACGATCGCCACTTTCAACTCATCGGTTTCATCGTGCCCCTCGACAGGTTCCGGATAAGGCTCAAGCGCGAGTTCCATCACGCCGCGCACACCCTCACCGTGCGCTGCAGAAATGCACAGCGGTTCGCCAAGGCCGAGTTCATGGAAGTCGGCAACAACGACGCCCTGATTCATGCCTTCAGCTTTGTTCACGGCAACAAAAACCGGGCGACCGGCCTTGCGCAGTTTGTTGGCAATATCCTTGTCGAGCGCGGTGATACCGGTGCGGCCATCGACCACGAAAATGATGGCATCGGCCTCGACGATCGCCTGCTCGGTCTGGCGCGCCATTTCGTGCATGATGCCGTCTTTGGCCAGCGGTTCGAAGCCGCCGGTATCAACGACCAGAAAAGCTTTGCTGCCAAGTTTTCCATGCCCGTAATGACGATCTCGCGTCAAACCGGGAATGTCGGCCACCAGTGCATCGCGCGTCTTGGTCAGGCGATTGAAGAGGGTCGATTTACCAACGTTGGGCCGGCCAACGAGAACGATAGTCGGCTTCATTGGGCCTCGATGGCAAATACGCCACCGCTACGCGTCTGCAATACCAGGCTGCTGCCAAACGATTGCAATGAGGCAGCAACCGGGCTGCCATCGGTAACCACGCGAGCGGCAAACGAACCGTCCTCGCGACTCAGGAAATGCACCACCCCCTGCACGTCGGCAACGACAATGAGATTACGGCGGGCCAGCGGCGCGGTCAGGCGGCGCAGCGAGAGCTTGTCCTGCTTCCAGATACTGGCGCCGCTTGCTCTGTCGAGCGCGTGCACTGCGCCCTTGTCGTCCGAGACGTAAACATAACGACCATCAACAGTCAGGCCCGCCGCACTGGACATATCGCGCGCCCAGACAAGATTTCCGCTACCCAGGTCAAAGCAGGCAACGCGGCCCTGAAAGGCGACTGCACAGATATCGCGCCCATCAATGACCGGCGGGCTGGTGATATCGGCAACACGGTCAAGCTCGGTCGTGCCTTTTGGCAGGGCAACGGTTCCTTCCCACAACGGCGCGCCGTTGGCCGTACTGACGGCGATCAGTTTGCCGCCGGGAAAGCCAGCAAAAACATATTTATCGGCCACCACCGGGCTGGCCGTAACGCGCAAAGACAATGCCGGAGTCGGGCGCTGGTAGATCCACTTGCGCTTGCCATCAGCCACATCATAAGCCGCCAGCTTATTGTCACCGCTGCGCACGACGACCAGGCCTTCGCCCAATGCCGGGGCAGCGAGAATCTCGCTGGTTGCCTTGGCTTTCCATAGCGGCGTGCCATCGGCCGCAGAGAAAGCCAGAAGATCGCCCTTCGGCGAACCGACGACAACCATCTTTGCGTCAGCGCCTACACCGCCTGAAAGTGGCTGGCCGGCATTGATCCGCCACGCCTGCTTGCCGTCGTCCAGACGCACCACGTTGCCGTCTTTGCTTGCCGCATAAACCGACGAACCGACGACTGCAGGCACCAACACATAATCATCGCCCTTGCCAACGTTTTCACGCCAGACGATGCGCGCCTCCGTTGTTGCGTTGATCGGCAGCAACTCGGCCATCTTGGGCCCGCTGGAACTGCCGGAAAACGGATTCATCGACTCGATGGTTGAGCAGCCCGCCAGCAGCAAAGGCAGCAAGGCTGCGGCAAAGCGTCGGTTCATTACTTGCTCTCCCCGAGCGAATCGAGTTTCTGCTGCAGCATCTCACGATACGGCGCATTGGCCTGTTTATCCTGCAGCGAATTCTTGCCCTTTCCCGTTTTGTCGGCTTCGTCGAGCTTGGCAAGCGCCGCCTGATAGGCCGTGCGCGCCTCCGACTTCTTGCCCTGGGCATTCAGCACATCGCCGCGGCTCTCGGCAAAACGGGTGGCGAAACCGGCGCTGACGCTGCCGTCGAGTTGCTTGAGTGCTTCATCGTAGGCTTTCTCGTCAAGCAGCACGGCCGCCAGACGCAAGCGCGCCAGATCGCGCAATTCATCCTTGCCGTGATCGACAACCCAGGCCAGTTGCACCTTGGCGGTTTTGTTATCGCCGGCATCGAACATCGCCTTGGCAGAAATCAGCGCGCCGAGCGGCGCGTAGGCGGTGCCGCCAAATTTTTCCAGCAGTTCGCCACTGGCCGCCTTCGCCCGCTGGGAATCTTTCTCCAACACCGATTTTTGCAGCACGCTGTAGACCATCGAGGCCTGCGCCGTCTGATTGCGCTGATACCAGTTCCAGACCTGCCACGCGATAACGCCGATCGATGCCGCCGTCAGCAGACTGACGACCAGATTGCCATACTGCTTCCACCACACCTTGATTTCGTCAAGCTGTTCCTGTTCTTCGAGGTCATAGGTTGCCATTACGCTTCTTCCCAATCCATAAATGAATTCATTATTTCGTCGGCGACATTGTCGACACTGACGCGCTTTTGCGCACCTTCTTCACGCAGGGGCTTGAGGGTGACCTCGCCTGCCGCCGCCTCATCGTCGCCAATGATGACGGCAAAGGTGGCGCCCGACGCATCGGCCTTTTTCATCTGCGATTTAAAACTGCCGCCGCCGCAGTGGAACAGCACATCGATCCCATGATCACGCAAGCCTTCTGCAACACGCGGCGCGAGGCGCGACGCAGCCTCGCCCTGATGCACGAGATAGACATCGACGCTCTGCAGCGCCGGCTCGCCGCCGGACTCGCGAATCAAGGCAATCAAGCGCTCGACGCCCATCGCGAAACCGCAGGCGGGCGCCGACTTGCCGCCCAGTTGCTGGACCAGACCGTCAAAACGGCCACCGGCGCAAACCGTGCCCTGCGCGCCAAGACGATCGGTCACCCACTCGAAAACCGTCAGATTGTAATAATCCAGCCCACGGACCAGACGCGGGTTGATTTCAAACGGTTGCCCTGCATCACGCAGCACCTGCTGCACGCCGGCAAAATGCGCCAGGGATTCCTCGCCGAGGTGGTCGATCAACTTCGGCGCGCCAATGATCATCTCCTGCATCGCAGGATTCTTGCTGTCGAGGATACGCAGCGGATTGGTGTGCAAACGCCGCTTCGCGTCTTCGTCAAGCAGTTCGGCGTGGCTCTCAAAGTAGGCGATCAATTCGGCGCGGTGCCGGGCGCGCTCTTCCGGCTGCCCCAGCGTATTGAGTTGCAGCTTGATGCCGTCAAGGCCGAGATCGTCCCAAAGGCGGGCGCCCATCAGGATTTGTTCGGCGTCAATATCCGGCCCGGAGAAACCGAGCGCCTCGACGCCAACCTGGTGAAACTGGCGATAGCGCCCCTTCTGCGGGCGCTCATGGCGGTACATCTGCCCCATGTAGTACAGCCGCTGTGGCTGCTGGGCG
>CAJAHZ010000466.1 GCA_903939665.1 uncultured Pseudomonadota bacterium
ACGCCGAGTACGCCGATCTGGTGTGGTGCGAAACCGGCACGCCGGATCTGGCTTACGCCAAGCGCTTTGCCGATGCCGTGCATGCCAAGTTCCCGGGCAAGATGCTGGCCTACAACTGCTCGCCGTCGTTCAACTGGAAGAAGAACCTGGACGATGCCACCATCGCCGTATTCCAGAAAGAACTCGGCGCCATGGGCTACAAGTATCAGTTCATCACCTTGGCCGGCATCCATTCGATGTGGTACAACATGTTCGATCTGGCGCAAGACTATGTCGCACGCGGCATGACGGCCTATGTCGAGAAGGTTCAGGAGCCGGAATTCGCTGCCCGCGAACGTGGCTACTCCTTCGTTTCGCACCAGCAGGAAGTCGGCACTGGCTACTTCGACGAAGTGACCACTGTCATTCAAGGTGGCAAGTCCTCGGTAACCGCGCTGACCGGTTCGACCGAAGAAGAGCAGTTCCACTAATCAGGCTTTGCCCGATTGAAAAAGGCCGCACGTTGTGCGGCCTTTTTCTTTTTAATGAAAGCTTTGCAGACAGGGCATTTGGAAGTCCGTTAATATTTACCCACCATCGAGAAGCCGAAACGGCCAGATTTAACCCTATCAGGAGAACAGCATGCCTACCATCATCGGCGTGGCCCGGGAATCCAACCCCGGAGAACACCGCGTTGCACTGGTGCCCGACGTAGCGAAGCGTTTTCGCGCACAGGGCGCCGAGATCCTGATCGAAAAGGGCGCCGGCGAAAACTCGGCCTACCCCGATTCCGACTTCACGGAGGTGCGCTGGACGGACAACCCGGCTGACATCTGGACGCAGTCCGACGCGATTCTATGCGTTCGACCGCCTTCACTTGAACAGGTGGCGCGCATGAAAACCGGCGCCATCCTGATCGGCTTCCTGCAGCCTTTCCAGAACCCGGAACTGGTGCACGCACTGGCCGAGCGCCATATAACGAGCTTCGCCGTCGAACTGGTGCCGCGCATTTCGCGCGCCCAGAGCATGGACGCGCTCTCTTCGCAGGCCGCCGTCTCCGGCTATCTGTGCGCAGTGATCGCCGCGGCGCATTGTCCGAAATTCTTTCCGATGCTGACCTATGCTGCCGGGACGGTTCGTCCGGCCCGCGTTCTGGTGATCGGTGCCGGTGTTGCCGGCTTGCAGGCCATCGCCACCGCACGTCGCCTTGGCGCCATCGTCGAAGCCTACGATGTGCGCCCTGAAACGCGTGAGCAAATCGAATCGCTCGGTGCCAAATTTGTCGACACGGGCGTCGCCGCTACCGGCCAGGGCGGCTATGCCCGCGAATTGTCGAATGACGAAAAGCACCAGCAGGCCGAGCGTTTGGGCAAGGTCGTTGCACAATGCGATGCGCTGATCACGACGGCGGCGATTCCTGGCCGGAATGCTCCGCGCATCATCACCGCAGGGATGGTCGCCGCGATGAAATTTGGTGCCGTCATCGTCGACATGGCCGCTGAATCGGGCGGCAACGTCGAGGGCACCGTGTCTGGCGAAATCGTTCAGGTCGGGCACGTCAAGATCGTCGGCCACGCCAATCTGCCGAGCCGCATGCCGTATCACGCCTCCGAGATGTATGCACGCAACCTGTTCCACTTTCTCGCGCCGCACCTCAAGGACGGGCTGCTATCGCTTGACTGGAGCGATGAAGTCGTCTCCGGCACGGCACTCACCCGCGATGGCTCGATTGTCCATGCCGGAGTAAGTGCTGCCCTTTTCGCCCTTGAATCCACTGGAGGCGTCTGACATGAACGGTCTTGAAATTTCCGGCCTCGCCGCACTCTACATTTTCCTGCTCGCCGCCTTTACCGGCTACGAAGTCATTTCCCGCGTGCCGGTCATCCTGCACACCCCGCTGATGTCCGGCTCGAACTTCATCCACGGCGTCGTTCTGGTCGGTGCGATGATTTCGCTCGGCCACGCGACCACGCCGCTCGAACAGGCGCTCGGCTTTATCGCCGTGGTCCTTGGCGCAGCCAATGCCGCCGGCGGCTATGTCGTCACCGAGCGCATGCTGGCGATGTTCACCAGCAACAAGAAGGGCGGCCAATCATGATGACCCTCGCCTCTTTCACACCGCTCATCCAGGCCAGCTACTTCATCGCTGCCGGCCTGTTCATCCTGGGCCTTAAAGCCATGAGTTCGCCGGTGACGGCACGCGGCGGCATTGTCTGGGCGGGCGTCGGCATGCTGCTCGCCACGCTGGCCACTTTCCTGACGCCGGGACTGGGCAACATCGGCCTGATGCTGATCGCCATTGCCGTCGGCACAACGCTCGCATGGTGGAGCGGCAAGACGGTAAAAATGACCGACATGCCGCAAATGATCGCCATCTACAACGGCATGGGCGGCGGCGCGGCGGCGGCTATTGCAGCGGTTGAATTTGCTCACGGCGAGGCGCACTCACCGCTGGTCGCCAGCCTTGCCGCGCTGGGCGCACTGATTGGCGCGGTCTCCTTCTCCGGCTCCTGCGTGGCCTACGCCAAGCTACAGGGCCTGATGAAGAAAACTTTCACCCTGCCCGCGCAAAACGTCGTTAACGCGCTGCTTTCGCTGGCGACCGTCGGACTTGGCATTGCCGTGGTGATCGGACAGCCGGCCAACCTGACGCTGGTGCTGGCCTTCTTCGCCCTCGCCCTGCTGCTCGGTGTCATCATCACGCTGCCCATCGGCGGCGCCGATATGCCAGTGGTGATCTCGCTGTTCAACGCCTTCACGGGCCTTGCCGTTGGCCTGGAGGGCTTTGTCCTGGGCAATCCGGCGCTGATGATCGCCGGTGTCGTCGTCGGCGCTGCCGGTACGCTGCTCACCCAGCTCATGGCACGCGCCATGAATCGGCCAATCAGCAACATCATGTTCGTACCGATCAACGCCGGGGCTAACGGGGAAGACGAGGAAGTCACTGGCAGCATGCGCGCACTCACGGCACTTGATGCCGCCGCGGTCATGCGCTACGCACAGAAAGTGATCGTCGTTCCCGGTTACGGAATGGCGGTCGCACACGCCCAGCACAAGGTCTGGGAAATGGCTTCGCTGCTCGAAGAAGCGGGGGTCGAGGTGAAGTTTGCCATCCACCCGGTGGCCGGGCGAATGCCGGGGCACATGAACGTGCTGCTTGCCGAAGCCGGCGTACCTTACGAAAAGATTTTCGACCTCGAGGAAATCAACGCCGAGTTTGGCACCGCCGATGTCGCGCTGGTCATCGGTGCCAACGACGTCGTCAACCCCGCGGCGCGCACCAACAAGTCGAGCCCGATTTACGGCATGCCGATCCTCAACGCCGATCAGGCGCAGAACGTCATCGTCGTAAAACGGGGTCAGGGCACAGGCTACTCCGGCATTGAAAACGCCTTGTTTTACGGTGAAAACACGCGAATGCTGTACGGCAATGCACAGCCGGTAATCGGCGAAATCATTCAGCACATCAAGACAATGGGATAAATCCTCAGCACCCGGGAAACAAGGATTGCCTTGGCGACCCTTGTTTTTACTGGGCAACGACGGAAAAAACCAAAGATTCCGCGCTGCGCACAAGCAGCGTAGAATTCTCCGGACAACAACTGACACTCAGGCGCCATGCGACTACCCGAACCCCGCATCACCGATTTTCCGGACATCAGTCGCTTTGGCAGCCACCTGCCGCCAGTGAATGAAGCAGAGTTGTTGCGCCTGCTGCGTCTTATCGCAGTCCTCATCGCCGCGCTCATGGTCATTTTCTTTATCGTTGCGCTGAACACGGGCCTGCTGATTCAAGCGCCCATCATTGCAACCAGCGCCATCGTTTTCGCGCTGATCGGCCGAGGTTACCCGCCACTCGGCAACACGCAGCTCGCCAGCACCCTGGCCATTGGATTGACGATTCTGGTCAGCATCATGGTGCTTCTTTCTGGCGAAGGGATTCGCAACGTCGCCGTATTGGCCTACCCCGGCATCCTGATTCTGGCCAGCCTGACGGTCAGTTCCATGCAGTTCCTTGCCATCGCGATTGCCATTTGCACCACGGCCGTTGGCCTGGGGATGCTTGAGGTCCATCAATTGCGCGATGTTGCGTACGGCCCGATACTTGAACGCCGCTACCTGCTCACCCTGCTGCTGATCCTGGCCGGGACAGCGGTAATGGCCCGCCTGCTGGCCCATCACTGGCTCAGCACCCTCTATCGAGTCCATTGGCAAGCGCTGATCGATTCACTCACCGGTCTGCCGAACCGGCGTGCCCTGTACAGCCGGGTTGACAGTTTTCTTGCCGAGGCGCTCAACGCCGGGCTAAAAGCCAGCGTCATCACGCTTCATGTCGACCGCATCGATCACATCAACCATACCTTTGGTCACGCTTTGGGCGACAGCGCATTACGCAAGCTCGCGGACGAGTTGAAGCCGCTGATCGCTCCCAACTGCCTGATCGCGCGTCATGGCGGCAATACCTTTGTCGTACTGTTGCGCAGCCCGGAAGACAGCGACGAAACAGAGGCCTTTGCGCGACAACTGATTGCCATCACGCAACGAGAACAAACGGTCAATGGTGTTGCCGTCCGTCTCGACGGCACCTGCGGCGTGTGCTCAAGCTCAAGCAATGAGGCCAAAGTGCTGGCTGACGCGCCCGAAGACGCCACCGCCCTGATCGAAGCCGCTTTCATCGCACTCGACATCGCGCTGAAACAGGGCGGCGGTCAAGTTCAGGAATTCGTTGGCAAATTCGGGGACCGCGTCCGCGGCGATTTCCTGATTGAGAGCACGGTTCGCGCCGCCATCGATTCGGGCCGTGTCGACATGCACTACCAGCCCTTTATCTCGCAACCCGATGGTCGCGTCATCGCCATGGAGGCCTTGCTGCGTTTGCGCTCGCCCGACGGCCAGCCGCTCTCGGCGCTGCCCGCGATCGAACTCGCCGAAGCGTCCGGTTTGATTCATCGGCTGGGTGAAGTCATCCTTGACTCTGTGCTCAATGACATCCAGCGCTGGCGAAAAGCCAACGAGTCCCTGCTGCCCGTTTCGATTAATTTTTCCGGGCTGCAAATGTCACGCCCGGGATTTGCTGAAAACCTGCTCAAACGCCTCGTCCAATACGGCCTGCCGGGCAGCGCATTGATTCTCGAAATTACCGAAACGGCGGCGATCAGCGGCGATGTCCAACTGGCCGAAACATTGGAAACACTATCGAAAGCGGGAGTACTGATTGCCCTGGACGATTTTGGCGCCGGACACTCCTCACTGCACAGGCTCTGTGAAATCCCCGCCGACATCATCAAATTCGACCGCTCGCTGATCGAAAACATTGGCGACTCCGAGCGCGCCCGACTGTTTCTGCGCAAAACCGTCGAACTGGTCCGGGTTTCGCACCCCTTCATCCTGTTCGAAGGCATCGACGATCTGGGGCAGGCCGGCCAGATTCCCGAGATGGGCGGTCACGCCGTTCAGGGCTACTGGTATGCGCGCCCGATGTCAGCCGATGCGGTACCTGAATATCTGGCCAGCCAGCAACTAGGCGACGATCTTCAGCAACGTCCTGTTCACCCCGAGTGATCCCAGTAAGCGGCATCGCCAAAAGTATTTTTCAATTGATCCATGAACAAACGCACCCGCAGCGGCAAATGCCGGCGTTGCGGGAAGACAGCATAAATCCCCATCGGCGGCGCGGCATATTCATCAAGTAGCGAAACCAGTCGACCGCAGGTCAAGTCACTACCGACCTCCCACATCGAGCGCCACGCCAAGCCCTCGCCGGCCAGCGCCCACTCGTGCAGCACCGCGCCA
>CAJAHZ010000467.1 GCA_903939665.1 uncultured Pseudomonadota bacterium
AACCCGGCACAGGGGTCGGCTGCGGTAAACCGGGCGATGTTGAGCGCCGCCTCGACTGTCTCCCGCAGCGCCGTCGCCGAAAAGTCCGAGGTACTCGCGTAGCCCTTCTGCTGCCCAATGTAAACTGAGACGCCAATACCCTTGTCGCGGTTGTACTCGATTGTCTCGACTTCATTGCAGCGGACGGTGATCGACTGGCCAAACCCTTCGGTCACATCGACTTCGCAGGCGCTGGCGCCCTGTTTTTTGGCATGCGCCAGAACATCCTGTGCAAACTCCTGCAAAGTGTCCAGACGGTGGCTGAAGCGTGACTCGGCGGTGGCGGAAACTGAGGATCGCGACATGGGAAGAGGAAGCCGGCGTTGAAAGTCGCTATCATAGCAGCTTGCTGGAAAGCAGCCATTCAGCCATGGATCGCCTCGGTGCTGCACCAGGCGAAGCCCGAACAAACCGAAACGTGAGCCGCTAGCCAATGATCTCCCCCGAAGAAGAACAACTTCCCCCGTCCAAAACCCAGCGCAAACAGGCGATGGAAGAACTACAGACGCTAGGCGAAGAACTCATCGCGCTGTCGACCGATCGCATCAAGAAGATCGACATTCCCGACTTCCTGCGCGATGCGGTGCGCGAAGCACAACGCATGACGCGACACGATGAAGCCAGACGCCGGCAAGTACAGTACATCGGCAAGCTGATGCGCAACGTCGACCCCGAGCCGATCCGTGCCGCACTGGCAGTGATCCGCGGCGAGTCTGCCAGCGAAACAGCGAAACTGCACCGCCTTGAACGACTGCGCACCGAGTTTCTGGCCGATGAAAAAGTGTTGCACGAAATCGCCACGCTCTACCCAACGATCGATATGCAACACCTGCGCTCACTGCGCCGTTCGGCGCTCAAGGAGCAGGAGCAGAACAAACCGCCGCGCAGCTATCGCGCCATTTTTCAGGTGCTCAAGGAACTGGAGTACGGCGAAACCGGGGAGCCCAGCGGAGATGAACATGACGACCAGCAAAACTGAACTTCTGATCGGCCTTGTCTCGATCAGCGACCGCGCCTCGCAAGGCGTATATGAAGACAAGGGCATTCCAGCCCTGCAGGAGTGGTTTGGCGCAGCGCTCTCCAGCCCATGGCGGATGGAAACGCGCCTGATCCCGGACGATCAGGCATCAATCGAAAAAACCTTGATCGAACTGATCGACGAAGTCGGCTGCAACCTTGTGCTGACTACCGGTGGCACCGGCCCCGCGCCGCGCGACGTCACACCGGAAGCAACGCTGGCCGTCGCCGACAAGCTTCTGCCGGGTTTTGGCGAAGAAATGCGGCGGATCAGCCTCAACTTCGTGCCGACCGCGATTCTGTCACGGCAAGTCGGCGTGGTGCGTGGCAAGGCGTTGATCCTCAACCTGCCCGGCCAGCCAAAATCGATCAAAGAAACGCTGGAAGGGGTCAAAGGAGCCGACGGAGCAACGGTCGTAACAGGAATTTTTGCCGCCGTACCTTACTGTATCGATCTGATCGGCGGCCCCTACGTGGAGACGGTCGACAGCGTGGTCAAGGCCTTCCGGCCAAAATCAGCGATCCGGCCAAAGCCAGCAGACTGATCTCACGCGGGATTAATCTGCCACATGCTCGCGGTAGCGGGCGATTTCGTAGTCACTGCCGCTTTCTTCAAGCGCAATCGGTGTCAGCAGATAATTTCGCTCGTCGTGGCTGAATTCAAGGCTCTCGCGCAAGTCGAAACTGGCCGGCGGTAGCACCAGACGCGCCTCACCCGGTGCGTTGCCCTCCCGCATCCAAATCCCGGGAATTCCGTTCATCACCGAAATCCCGCTTGTTCTCGGGCGCAACTCTACGCTTTGCGCCTGCCGGGAAAGCGACTGAATGCCGACATTGGCATGCACATCGCTATCCTTGCTGTAACGCCGCACCGCACCCAGCACCCAGTTGTCGCCGCCTTCGGGCTGCATGCTAAGCAAAGCGCCGACCTTGAGCCAGTCGCCGCGCAGGTCGTCGATCCCGGCACCAAAGCCGCCAAGGCTGACGTTCTCGACAACCCAGCTCTCGGCGTTGCGCTCTTTGCCAAGACGCGCCACTTCGCCGGCAAATACCGTAAAGCTGTCGTCAAAACCATGCAATACGGCAATTCGCGTTTTGACGGCATGCCGCTGGTGCTCGCGCAAGGGGGGCTGCGGTGCCCAGTACATGGCCAGATGACGCAACACCGGCAACACCACCTTGGCCGGATACTGGCCACCGAGATTAAGATTTCCCGGCACTTCACCGCGTTCGACCGTGTGAATCAGTTCGTTGAGCGCTTGCGGCGCCGCTCCCGGCGAAAAGAAGCGCAAGGTCGGTGTCGGCTGGCCCGGGTGCCTCGCCAGACGCGCCGGAGGCGACCCGCTGGCGGCATCAACCCAATAAACGCTGTCAGGACGGCAATCGGCAGAAAATATGAAACTGGGCAAATAGTGTCCGATCAGACGATCCGCCAGCTCGATTTCAAGCGGCATCAGGCTATCCATCGACGACGAATGCAAAACAAGCGCCTGCAGATATTGCTGCATAACGCTGCTTACACCCGGCTGATTCGGGTAGAGCTGCAGGGGTTTCTGTGCGTAACGCGCCGATTCTGCCGCCAGGTAGTCCCGGCCGAGCGCTTGCCACAGATCGCCGCTCGCCGGTCCATATCGGTACTCGACCCACTTAAGCTGCGTGGCCCGCGCCGCCAGCAGACGCGCCGCCACCAGCGGCAGAGAAGGCTTGAGAATTTCGCTGCCTTTGTCTTTTGGATTCTGCATCGCCCGCTCAATGCAATGCGCATAGAGCCCGGCGACACCCTCCAGATAGTCATAATTGGCTGCCCATAGGCGGCGCTCCTCGGTTTTCGAGAGGCGCGGCGAATGCAGATAATCACGAGCCAGCCGCCGCAGATGCGACTGCGCCGCATCGTCAAGCTGCTGCACGACCTCAAAATAGTGATCGACGCGAAAATCATCCGCATGCTGCAGCGAATCAAACCAGCCGGCGACTTCATCAACCGACTTGAAAGCGTTGTCAATCGGCAATTCGGCGATGACGCGCTTCAACTCCTTGGGATCGCCCAGGGGATGGTCGGGGCGTGACGAAAAAAGATTGCGTATCATAAAATCCAGATCTCATACGGACCGACACACGCCCGGGAAAAAAATCAAAGGTCATGACAGTATAGAACTTCGGCGCATCACCGCAAGCCGCTGCGCTCGACCGCCGGTCAGCCGGCAGCCGCCGCCAATCGGCGCCGCAGCACTTCGAGCCCCCAGGCGACACCAAAGCCGGTCTGGTCGCTGGCTACGGCACCCAGCCCATCCTCATGGCGAGCCGCCGACAGATCGACATGCAGCCATGGCCTTTCGCCGACAAAGCGCTTGAGAAAACGGGCCGCCAGAATGTGATCTGCCTCACTCTCCAGCGTGCACTGCTTGATGTCGGCCACCTTGCTGTCGAGCGCTGACTCGTAGTCGGCATCCAGCGGGAAAAGGCAAACGCGCTCGCCGCTTGCCACTCCGGCCGCCACAGCATCGCCTCCCAACGGCGCATCGCTGGCAAAAACTCCGCAATAGCGCGTCCCCAAGGCGACGACCATGTCGCCGGTCAGCGTTGCGAAATCGATCACCAGATCCGGCTGACCGATGACGCCCCTGGCCGCCAGGGTCAGCGTATCGGCCAGCACCATGCGCCCCTCGGCGTCGGTGTGCACGACCTCGATCGTTGTCCCGTCAAGCGCTTTGACGATGTCGCCCTGCTTGTACGCTTCGGGGCTCAAGTGGTTTTGCGCCACCGCCAGCCAGACATCAAGCCGCAGCGGCAGTTTCTGGCGCGATGCCGCCAGCAAAAGTCCGAGCGCCACTGCGGAACCGTTCATGTCTTCGTGCATTCCGGCCATGTATTTCGCCGGCTTCAGATTGTGGCCGCCGGTATCGAAGCAGATCCCTTTGCCGACCAGCGCGACGCATCCCTGCGGTCGCTTTGGCGTGTAGGAAATACGGACGATTGCCGCATCTTTCTCGCTGCTGCCCTGGGCAACGGCGACGAAAGCGCCCGCCCCCATCCGCTGCAAGCGGGCAAAATCAAACTCCTCGACTTCCCAGGCCTCTTCGCGTGCCAGACGCCTGATCCGCTTGCGGTAAACCGCCGGCGTCAGGTCATTGGGCGGCAATGCGGTGAGCTGGCGGGCCAGCACATTGCCAGCAGCGCAGGCCTGCACAGCCGACAGATCACCCGTCCAGCCGCAGAGCAAAATGCGCTTGAGCGGCTTGTCCGCCTCCTTGCGCTGCGCCGGCATGGGCGTGCCGTTGACCCAGACCACGTAGGCCGCGCATTCCGCCATGCTGGCGCGCATGCCGGGGTCACCACAGAGCTCGATGGACAGCACCTCCGGGTGCTCCTCAAACAACAGGGAAGCGGCTTTCCGCAGCAGCGTATGGCGCTCGAATGCGCTCTTCTCCGGATCAAAGCTCGCCCAGACGTACAGCCCACCGTCGCTGCCCGCCGCCGAGGCAGGCTCCTTGGCCAGATCGGCTACTTTTTTCCCGCGCCGACTGAGCGTGGCAAGCAAGAGATCATGGCCAAGCAAATCCTCGGGCAGCGCATCCGCACACGGGAAAACAACCAGCGTATGCCGCACACGGCGTAAATCAGCAGATTTAGGCGAGAGTTTCATCTCGGCCAGCAACTCGGTACGCATAGGCACATCCTGTCCATTCAATTACAATCCACGGGATTATATCGACAGCGAAAAAGCATGCAGCAGTATCTCGACCTGATGCGCCATGTCCTCGAACATGGCAACCCCAAGGCAGACCGCACCGGCACCGGCACGCGCTCGGTGTTCGGCTGGCAAATGCGGTTCGACCTTGGTGCCGGCTTCCCGATGCTGACGACCAAGAAGCTGCACCTGCGCTCGATCATTCACGAGTTGCTGTGGTTTCTGCAGGGCGACACCAATATCCGCTATCTGAAGGAAAATG
>CAJAHZ010000468.1 GCA_903939665.1 uncultured Pseudomonadota bacterium
CGTATCCGGGAATTTTTATGGTTGGCCGGCAACCAATAGCTGCGCGGGGGTTGAGTCAAAACGACAAGAACAGATTTTGCGGATGGTCTGCCATCTGCTCAAAGCCATATCTTCGATAGAAATCGACTGCGGAGTGCTTCGTATTGACCACGAGGCCAATACCGCCAACCTCATTTGCGATGCGCGCTGCCCGGTCAATGGCGTCAAAGAGCAAGTACTCCCCGATGCCACTGCGCCGATGCTGCAGAGCCGTTGCCAGCCGCCCAAGACGAAACACGGGAAGCTTGGCAGGTAACCGTTTTCTGAACTGTGCGGGAAGGTCTGCGTTGACCAGTTCGGCTAGGCTAATAGCGTAAAAGCCAAGCACTTCAGTGCTTGGCTCATCGGCTACCGCCACGAATGTCGCGGAAACCCCCTTCTCTTTGTGCTGCCTGGCGGTCTGCTTCAGCCAACCATTCAGGTCTGCATCACCGCAATCAAAGCGCTTCCTGTCGTGCCTGTCATTCAGCGGCAGAACCAGCATCATTCTTTATCCTCTGATAACGCGCTTGGGCTTGAATGAACTTCTCATTACGCGGAGGCGGATTCTCGATCAGTTCGAGCAATCTCAACGATTCCCGACGAGTCAGAACAATTGTTGATTCGCTTTCAATGACCTTCTCCGCTTTTTCCAAAGCCGCTTGCACGACAAACTGGTTCAGCGTTGCGCCCACGATGTCTGCGGCCGCTTGCAGCTTCTCCTGCACGTGGTCAGTAATTCTCGTGGTCAGCCGTTTCCCCGTATGAGCGAGCATGACTACCTCCTTGTTAGGCAATACGACAACACTCCAAGTATAGGTAGACGGCGTCATTTTGTCACCACCAATCTGCTGGTTGGCTACCCTCAAAAGGCTCTTTCAGTCGAAGGCAAGCACAGTCCGAAACGACGTTCAGGCAACACGGAAGATCAGCCGGCAATTCATGTAAAACGGGGTCTTGCACGACCTGCGTCAGCAAAAAGCTGTGCAGAGGTTGCGATGTTTTCAGCCCTTGCCAAGCATTCTGCCGGCCGCTGCATAGTCAAAATTTTGAATATGCAGCGAGGATTGCCGCAAGCGCGCTGCCCAGGCAGTGCCTTCAAGTTCGGCAAGGCAGTCAGTGAGCAGGGTGTCGCAGTTGCCATCGCCGGACTGCAAGCTGGCGATCAGTCGCATCACGCAGGCCGGCGGCAAGCCCAATGGCAGACTATCCGCGAGAGATTCGGCCGGTTCAGCAGCCGGTGTTGCGTTTTCTGCAAGCGCGAGACCGCTACGGATTTCCGCACACATGGCGATGATGCCTTGTTCCAGCCGTAAGAGCAGTGGGTCTGTCGGCTGCGCGTTGCCGATCGCTGATTCCAGTTTCGCCGCGAGCTTGTGCAACCCGTCCATACCGAGCATGCCCATGCGCCCCTTCAGGCCATGCGCCGCCATGCTGGCCACTTCCGGTTGACCGGCGCTTAATGCCTTGCAAATCTGCTGCAGCGCGGCAGGCGCTTCCAGCACAAAATCGCCCAGCCAGTGCCGATAGCGTGCCTCGTCACCCAGCAACAAGGCAAGGCCGACTTTGGTATCGACACCGCACAGGAGGGGAAAACCAGCCGGCAGTGCCGAATAAAGGGGGGCGGCGGTTTGCAGATGTTGTTTGTCGGCTGAAATCCACTTGGCCAGCATGCGGTAAAAACCGGCTT
Source organism: uncultured Pseudomonadota bacterium (assembly GCA_903939665.1). Lineage (GTDB taxonomy): Bacteria > Pseudomonadota > Gammaproteobacteria > Burkholderiales > Rhodocyclaceae > CAJBIL01. The sequence continues at coordinate 1,709 of CAJAHZ010000468.1, forward strand.
CATCGAAGGGCTTGCCGATATGGTCCGTCATGCCGGCCGCGCTGCTGCGCTCTCTCTCGTGCGCCATCGTTTGCGCCGTCATGGCAACAATCGGCAAGGCGGAAAATCCATCCAGATTTCTGATCGCACGGGTCGCCGTGATGCCGTCCATGACCGGCATCTGAACGTCCATCAGCACCAGATCGAAGGATTCCCCGCCACTCGAAACAATGTCGAGCGCTTCCTGACCATTACTCGCCAGATGTACGGCAATACCGACCTGA
>CAJAHZ010000469.1 GCA_903939665.1 uncultured Pseudomonadota bacterium
CTCGGCATCACGGCAGGCGAGCGTATTTACGCCGTCGATAGGGACGCCCGCTCGGTGGCTAATCTGGCCGACCTTGAAAAAGGGGCAGCCACGCTGGGGCTATCCTGGAACATTGCAAAAAATGCCAAGTTCTTCGCCCTTGTCGGGCAGAGCCGTTACAGCAACAGCACTTTGTCCGATGACTACAAATTGAACATCGGGCACGCCGGTCTTTCCTTCGACTGGTAATCCCGGAAAATTTTTTCTCATGACACACAGGAGAACCACCATGAAACGCTATGCAAAACTCGCCGTCATCGCTACCGCACTCATCTTGTCATCGGCATCGACAGTCGCCCAGGAAGCCAGCTGGAAGAGTTCTTACGAACTTGAAACGGCGGGCAAGTACAACGAAGCGATCGTTGCCATTGACCGGGTCGCCGCCAACGGCCCCGATGCCGAACTGAAGGCCATCCGCCGCGGCTGGTTGTATTACCTGCTCGGCAATTTCAACGATTCGATCCGTGAATATCGACTCGCCATCGATCGCAGCGGCAGATCAATCGATGCACGACTCGGGGTGACGCTGCCTTTGCTCGCGCAAAAACGCTGGCGCGAAGCCGAACAGAGCGCGCGGACCGTGCTCGACATGGCACCCAACAACTACACCGCATTGCTGCGCCTGACCATTGCCCAGGAAGGCCAGCGTGACTGGACATCGATGGCCAAGACCGCGGCAACGCTGGTCGCCGCCTATCCGACCGACGCCACCGCCTATGTCTACCTGGCGCGGGCCAACGCATGGCTGTTGAAGACGGATGAAACCATTGCCGCCTATAGCGCCGTCCTGTCGCGCTATCCCGGGCACCTCGAAGCCAAGGCCTATCTCGAGAAGAAGTGAGCCAACAGACCATTCGCCCGACAAAATTGCCCCGAAAGCACGACGATGAACAGCTTTGATCTCAAAGACAAGCGCGAGGCCCTCTGGCAGGCGTTGGCGACCAGCGCCAGCCAGTCGCCATTCGCCGTCGAGGCGTTCAGCGAACTGCTGCTGCAACTCTACGGCGTCGATCGGTTCTGGACTTTTCCGGGCCGCGGCGTGCTGCTGCGCCTCTCGCATTATCTGGCGCGGGAGCAATATGCGCTGGTCACCCAGCTGGTCAACAACTGCTGCTACCAGATGCAGTCGGGGCGCTATCGCCAGCAAGCGTTCAGCCCCTTCCAGACCAATCTGGAGCAACTCGACCGCCCGGCACTGCACGAGGACAAGCAGCTCGTTTCGGCGCCGACCGACCGCCTCAAGCCGTATTTCGAGGTGCTCATCGTGCACCCGTTTCCCGACGAATACGAGATGCTGTACCGCCAGCAGCTGTCCGCGTTCAAATCGCCGCACGACGAATTCATCTATGACATCGTGTTCGTCGACTGCGCGGAAGACGCACTCACCGCAATGCTCGCCAACACGGACATCCAGGCGTGCGTTCATCTGAACCACATCCAGCCAGCGAGCAGCGCCTCTGCCCTTTTGTTCGGCGGCTACAGCAAGGCGCTCGTTGCCAATACGCCGCCGCTGGTGCTGCTCGACAGCGTCGAAGTGAATCTGTGCCGCAGCATCCGCTGCCTGCGGCCCGAGGTCGATCACTACCTGATCAGCGAACAGTCGCCGACCGATCTGCCCTTCCACATCCGCCAGCACTTCAAGCGCGTCCTGTTTCATGTCAATCCTTTTCAGGATCTTCACGCGGCCATCCTGAACGGCGTGCGCAGCCGCTTTTCAACGCCGTTTTTCGACGCGCTGCAAGCCTACAGCCGGCAACCGAAGGGCGTCTTCCATGCCCTGCCGCTATCGCGCGGCGCCTCGGTCAAAGGCTCGCCGTGGATCCACGACATGCTGGAGTTCTATGGCGACAACATTTTTCTGGCGGAGACCTCCTCGACGCAAGGCGGGCTCGACTCGCTGCTCGATCCGACCGGCGCCATCAAGCAGGCGCACAGCAAAGCGGCCGAGACATTTGGAGCCGACTTCACGTACTTCGTGACCAACGGCACGTCGACTTCAAACAAGATCGTCATGCAGGCAAACCTGAGGCCGGGCGACATCGTTCTGATTTCCGCCGACTGTCACAAATCGATTCCCTACTCGGTGATGCTGACCGGCGCGTATCCGATCTTTCTCGAAACCTATCCGCTGGTCGATCACGACCTGTACGGCGGGATTGACCTGGCCCAGATCAAGGCGGTCATGCTCGACCTCAAGAAGCATGGCCGTTTGCACCGGCTCAAGCAGA
>CAJAHZ010000470.1 GCA_903939665.1 uncultured Pseudomonadota bacterium
GCAAGTAGGTCAGCAACTGTGCCTCGAGGATTGGCTGGATACGATCAACGGCTTTGATCTCGACAATCAGTTGATCGTTGACAGCATATCGATCCGGAACCCATCGCCAAGTGAGGCGCCTTTGTACTCCAGACACACGGGCTTTTGTCGCTCAACCGACAAACCTCTTAACACCAACTCTCGCTCCAGCGCCAACTCATAGGCAGATTCCAGCAAACCCGGTCCCAATACGCGATGTACCTCAATCGCCGCACCAATCACCTCACCCGACAGCGTATTAATTTCCATCTCTGCGCCCTCTGTATCTCTGCGATCTCTGCGTCGAAAGCGCTTAGCCGAATCAATCCAGCCGCGTATCCAGCCCGTTCTCGGCCAACTCGGCCGCGCGCAGCACTGCACGCGCCTTGTTCTGGGTTTCTATCCATTCCGACGTGGGATCGGAGTCGGCGACGATGCCGGCGCCGGCCTGAACGTGTAGCTGACCGTCCTTGACCACGGCGGTTCGGATGGCGATGGCCAGATCCATGTCGCCGTGGAAGCCGAGATAACCCACCGCGCCGGCGTAAATACCGCGCTTGACGGGTTCGAGCTCGTCGATGATTTCCATCGCGCGCACCTTGGGCGCACCGGACACGGTGCCGGCGGGGAAGGTGGCTTTCAGCACGTCGAGCGCATCCAGCCCCGGCTGCAGCTTGCCTTCAACGTTGGAGACGATGTGCATGACATGGGAATAGCGCTCGACGAGCATGTTTTCGGTGAGTTTGACGCTGCCAACCTGCGAAACACGACCGGCGTCATTGCGGCCCAGGTCAAGCAGCTGAACGTGCTCGGCGCGCTCCTTTTCATCGGCCAGCAGCTCGGCCGCGAGCGCCTGATCTTCCTCGAACGAAGCGCCGCGCTTGCGCGTGCCGGCAATCGGCCGCACCGTGACGGTGTCGCCTTCGAGCCGCACGAGAATCTCCGGCGAAGCGCCGACGACGTGAAAATCCTCGAAATCGAAATAGAACATATAGGGCGACGGATTGAGCGAGCGCAGCGAGCGATAGAGGGCCATGGGGCTGGCGGTGAGCGGTTTGCTCATGCGCTGCGAGAGGACGACCTGCATGACGTCGCCCTCGGTGATGTAGTGCTTGGCCTTGAGCACGGCCTGCTTGAATTGCGCTTCGCCAAAAACAGAGACAGCGGGCTGCGAGGTTTTTGGCGTCTCGACGGGAATCGGTACCGGATCGCGCAGCCGGGCGAGCAACTCCTTGAGGCGCAACTGCGCTTTCTGGAAGGCGCCGGGAACGCCGGGTTCGGCGTAGACGACGAGCATCAGCTTGCCGGAGAGGTTGTCGACGACGGCGATTTCTTCAGACAGGAGAAGGATGATGTCGGGCGTGCCGAGGTTGTCTTCTTTCTGCGTGCGCGTCAGCCGCGTTTCGACGTAGCGCACGGTGTCGTAGCCGAAACAGCCGACGAGGCCGCCGCAGAAACGCGGCAAGCCGGTCGACGGCGCGGCGCGGAAGCGCTTCATGTATTTGCCAATGAAGTCGAGCGGGGTGGTGTCGTCTTCGCGCGCGGCGATGCGGTTGCCGCTTAACACCAGCACCTGATGGGCGTTAACGACAATGCGCGTCGGGCTGGCGAGGCCGATGATCGAGTAGCGCCCGAAGCGTTCGCCGCCCTGCACCGATTCAAGCAGGTAGGTATAAGGGCCGTTGGCCAGTTTCAGGTAGATCGAGAGCGGCGTGTCGAGATCCGCGAAGGTCTCGAGCGTGACGGGGATGCGGTTATAGCCTTGCGCGGCCAGCGCATTGAATTCGATTTCGTTCATTGCAATCTCACAAAAACAGTACTGCCAAAAAAAGGGGGAGGACGTGCAGACCTACTGGCGCCATGTGCGCCAGCCGCGCCAGGAATCAATCTTCCGGGCACGGGCTGCAGCGTTCTCCTTCAATTCAGCCGTGTTTTTGCTGGTCACAATAAACTCTGATCGGTAATTAGTTGGGGCAGCGCTGAGCATTGACAATCCACTCGGCGGCCTCCAGGAGGCTCGATACTAGCGCATCGCAATCGGCGCTGTCCACTGCCCGGCCTTCGTTATAGCCGTAGGGAACGCAGAGTACCGGGCTGCCTGCGGCGCACGCCGCCTCAATGTCGTTGGCCGAATCGCCGATATGCAGGTTGGCTTTTGGCGTCGAGTTCATCAAGGCACAGGCATGGAGAATCGGCTCGGGACGCGGCTTCTTGTATGGCAAGGTATCGCCCGAAACGATCACGGCAAAGTATCCGGCGAGGCCCGTGCGTTCAAGCAGCGGCTCGGTGAAGGCGGCGGGTTTGTTGGTAACACAGGCCATCGCCAGCCCTTGCCCGCGTAGCGCCTCAAGGCCTTCGATCACGCCGGGATAGATCCGCGTTGAGCGGCCACTGATTTGTTTGTAATGACGGCGAAAGGCATCAATACCATCGTTGAGCAGATCGTCGTTGGGCGGCACACCGTAGGTCAGGCAACGCTCAACGAGGACGGCCATGCCTTTGCCGACAAAACGATGGATCTGCTCAAGCTCGCGCTGCGGCTGGCCGAGTTCGACCAGCATCGCATTGCAGGCATCGGCAAGATCGACAATGGTGTCGAGCAGGGTGCCGTCGAGGTCGATGGTTACGGATTTGAAATGCACTAAAAACACCGCTTTCAACGCAGAGTACGCAGAGACGCAGAGCGCGCAGAGAAAACCTGAAGTAAAAAACTCGGCGTTCTCTGCGCCTCTGCGATCTCTGCGTTGAAAGCGTTTAGCATTTTTTCAACTCCGCCCGCATCGCGCTAATCGTCGCCTTGTAGTCGGGCGTGCCGTAGATTGCCGAACCGGCAACGAAAGCGTCGGCGCCGGCACGGGCAATTTCGGCGATGTTGTCGACCCTGACCCCACCGTCGACTTCCAGTCGGATACGCCGACCGGTTTCTTGCGCGTAGGCATCGATCTTCGCCCGTGCAAGTTTGAGTTTGGCCAGCGTTGCCGGGATGAACTTCTGCCCGCCGAAACCGGGGTTGACGCTCATCAGCAGTACCACATCAAGCTTGTCCATCACGTAATCCATGTAATCGAGCGGCGTTGCCGGGTTGAAGACGAGGCCGGACTGGCAGCCGTTTTCGCGGATCAGCGAGAGCGTGCGGTCGATGTGCTCGGAGCCTTCCGGGTGAAACGTGATGATGTTGGCGCCGGCTTTGGCAAAGTCCGGGACAATGCGGTCGACCGGCTTGACCATCAGATGCACGTCGATCGGCGCCTGCGTCAGCGGGCGAATCGCCTCGCAGACCAGCGGCCCGATGGTGAGATTGGGGACGTAATGGTTGTCCATCACGTCAAAGTGAATCCAGTCGGCGCCGGCGGCGACCACATTGACGACTTCCTCGCCAAGTTTGGCGAAGTTGGCCGAGAGGATGCTGGGGGCAATGACGTACATGGCGCTGATCCGTTGGGCAAAAACCGGATTTTACAGCGAAACCTGTTGCGAGCCGGGAGTGAACCGAAAGCGGCTTTGCTTGTCAGACCCTGCACTTTCGTGTGCAATGCAAAGCACCCACCTTTCCCACACCGAGCAAACATGGCCGAGAGCAAAAAATACGAGATTGCGGTGAGCGCCGTCCCGCAATACATCGACGATCAGTCGGACCCAGACAAGGAGCGTTACGTTTTTGCCTATACGATCACCATCGAGAATGTCGGCAGCGTTCCGGCGCAGTTGATCTCGCGCCACTGGATCATCACCGACGCCAGCGACGAAGTACAGGAAGTGCGCGGCCTTGGCGTGGTCGGCCAGCAGCCGCTGCTTAAACCGGGCGAGAAGTTCGAATACACCAGTGGCTGCCAGCTCGACACACCGGTCGGCACGATGCGTGGCAGCTACCAGATGACCGCCGATGACGGTACGCAGTTCGAGGCGACGATTGCGGAATTTACGCTGGCGATTCCTCGCGTGCTGCACTGAGGTGGCGATTGAGTCTCAAACACAGCTACGCGCTGATCGCGCCTTTTTACGACGCAGCACTCGCCGCAGCAACACGCGCCCAGCGGGAAAGAAGTCTGGCTGCCCTGCCTCACGAGCCGGCGCGGGTACTGCTCAACGGCGTCGGCACCGGGCTGGACTTGCCGCACCTGCCGCCACAACACACTTATACCGGGCTCGACCTGACGCACGCGATGCTGCGCCGCGCCCTGCCGCGCGCGGCAGGGCTTGACTTCTGCTGCGTGCAGGGCGATGCACAGCGCCTGCCTTTTGCCGATGGCAGCTTCGATCACGCCATTCTGCATCTGATTCTCGCGGTCGTTCCCAACCCAGCCGCCTGCCTCGCCGAAACGGCGCGCGTGCTCACTCCCGGCGGCAGCGTGTTGATTTTCGACAAGTTTCTTCGGCCGCGGCAAAGCGCGCCCTTGCGGCGCTTGATCAATCCGCTGCTGCGCCGGGTCGCGACGCGGCTCGATGTGGTGTTTGAAGAGGTGCTTGGCGAAACGCCCAGTCTGCTGCTTGAAAGCAACCAGCCGGCACTTGCGTCCGGCTGGTTCAGGTTGATTCGATTGAAACGCTCGTAATCAGCTACGGTAATCCGCGTTGATTTTGACGTAATCGTAGGAAAAATCGCAGGTGTAAATACTGGCCTTGGCGGCGCCACGCCCGAGATCGACGCGCACCGTAATCTCCGACTGCTTCATGACGCGCGAACCGTCCTCCTCGCGATACGCGGCAGCCCGCCCACCCTTCTCGGCGACCAGTATTTCGTCTGCGGCGCTGGATAGCCAGACACGAACGGCGTCGACATCGAGGTCGCTGATCCCGGCGTAACCGATGGCGGCGAGGATGCGGCCGAGATTAGGGTCGGAAGCGAAAAATGCTGTTTTGACGAGCGGCGAATGACCAATGGCGTAGCCGACCTTGCGGCACTCGTCACGATTCTTGCCGCCTTCGACCGCGATCGTCATGAATTTGGTGGCGCCCTCGCCGTCGCGAATGATGGCTTGCGCCAACTCGACGGCGACGGCGATCACGGCTTCACGCAGTGCGGCGTAACCGGGCGCAGCGGCGTCGGCAAACTCGGCGCCGGATTGCCCGCTGGCAATCAGGATGAAGGAATCGTTGGTCGAGGTGTCGCCATCAACGGTGATGCAGTTGAAGGATTCATCGGCGGCCTCGCGCACCAGTTGCTGCAATAGCAGCGTGGCGATGCCGGCATCGGTGGCCATAAAACCGAGCATGGTCGCCATGTTCGGCTTGATCATGCCGGCCCCTTTGCTGATGCCGGTGATGGTGACCGTCTTGCCGTTGATCTGCACGCGCCGCGAAGCGGCCTTGGCCAGCGTATCGGTGGTCATGATGGCATGCGCAGCAGCGTGCCAGTGGTCGGCCTTCAGATCATCGACACAACGCGGCAAGCCGGCAACCAGGCGCTCGACCGGCAGCGGCTCGAGGATCACCCCGGTCGAAAACGGCAGCACCTGGCGTTCATCAATGCCGAGCAGCTTGCCGACCCCGCTGCAGGTTTGCCACGCGGCCTGCACGCCCGAGTCGCCCGTCCCGGCGTTGGCGACCCCGGTATTGATGACCAGCGCGCGAATTTCGCTACCGAGTTCCAGATGGCGACGGCAGAGCTGCACCGGCGCAGCGCAGAAGCGGTTTTGGGTAAACACGCCGGCGACATGGCAGCCCGGGTCGAGCGCGAGCAAGGTCAGGTCGCGTCGGTCAAGCTTGCGGATACCGGCCTCGGCGACACCGAGACGTACGCCGGCAACGGGATAGAGTGATTCGGGAGCGGGGGTAGCATAGTTAACGGGCATATTTACCTCTTTCAACGTGCCCCGAAGGAAACACCCTTGGGGTGCAGAGTGCGCAGAGACGTCCCCCAAAGGGGTTTCCTTTAGGGCACAGAGAGCGCGGAGAAAGGCAAAGATAGTGCTTATCCCTGCGCTCTCTATGCCCTTCTCCGCACCCTCTGCGTCAATGCGGTTAGTCTTTAACTGAGTTTGCCGTGGCAGTGCTTGTACTTCTTGCCCGAGCCGCAGGGGCAAGGATCGTTGCGACCGACTTTGGGATCAGCATGTGCGGGCTGCTGCGCGACTTCGCTCGCTGAAGCATCGTCCGTCCCGCTCGCTTCGTCGAAATCGGCGTGCTGATACTGGATGTTCTGTACGTCGGCGTGCGGCGCGCTCTCTTCGACATCCTCGGCACGTATCTGCACGGTCATCAGCAGACGGGTCACATCGACCCGCACGCTGTCGAGCAGCCGTTCAAAGAGCTCGAAGGCTTCGCGCTTGTATTCCTGCTTCGGATTTTTCTGCGCGTAACCACGCAGGTGAATACCCTGTCGCAGATGATCAAGCGCAGCCAGATGCTCGCGCCAGTGGGTATCGAGGCTCTGCAGCATGACATTGCGCTCGAACTGGTGGAAACTTTCGGTGCCGACCTGCGCCAGCTTGGCCACATAGGCTTCGTCGGCTTCTTTGATGATGCGCTGAAGCATCGCTTCATCGCCCAGATTCGGCTCGCTCCTGAACCATTCTACGATCGGCAGATGCAGTTGCAGGTCAGCGGCAAGCACTTTTTCAAGCGTCGGCAGATCCCACTGCTCCTCAACACTCTCGGCTGGCACATAAATACGGAAGGTGTCTTGCAACACCCCCTGCCGCATGGCGGTGATGGTCTCGGAGATGTCGTCGGTTTCGAGCAACTCATTGCGCTGGGCGTAGATGACCTTGCGCTGGTCGTTGGAGACGTCGTCGTATTCAAGCAGTTGCTTGCGGATATCGAAGTTGCGCGCCTCGACCTTGCGCTGCGCCGACTCGAGCGAGCGGGAGACGAGCGGATGCTCGATCGCCTCGCCCTCCGGCATCTTCAGGCGCTCCATGATGGACTTCAGCCGCTCACCGGCAAAAATGCGCAGCAGTGCATCGTCCAGCGCGAGATAAAACCGCGACGAACCCGGATCGCCCTGCCGGCCCGAACGACCGCGCAACTGGTTGTCGATGCGGCGCGACTCGTGCCGTTCGGAGCCGATGATGTGCAGGCCGCCGGCGGCCACCACCTGATCGTGCAACTTCTGCCAATCCGTGCGGATTTGCGCGATGCGCGCTTCCTTGTCAGCGGCGGAAATCGTTTCGTCGTCGCGGATCAGCGATATCTGCTTCTCGATGCTGCCGCCAAGCACGATATCGGTACCGCGACCGGCCATGTTGGTGGCGATGGTCACCATGCCGGGACGACCGGCCTGGATGACGATCTCGGCTTCACGCGCATGCTGCTTGGCGTTGAGCACCTGATGCGGGATTTTTTCGTGATCGAGCAGCGCCGAAAGCAACTCGGAATTTTCGATCGACGTGGTGCCGACCAGCACCGGCTGGCTGCGCTCGCGGCAAGCACGGATGTCGGCGACGATGGCGTCGTGCTTTTCCTTGGCAGTGCGGAAAATCTGGTCGTTGTTGTCGATGCGTTGCATCGGCTGATTGGTGGGAACAACCACCGTCTCCAGGCCGTAGATCTGCTGGAATTCGTAGGCCTCGGTATCGGCTGTCCCGGTCATCCCGCTGAGCTTGCCGTACATGCGGAAGTAGTTCTGGAAGGTGATCGAGGCCAGCGTCTGGTTCTCGTTCTGGATCTTCACGCCTTCCTTGGCTTCGACGGCCTGATGCAGACCATCGGACCAGCGACGGCCGGACATCAGACGACCGGTGAACTCATCGACGATGACCACTTCGCCATTTTGCACGACGTACTGCTGATCCTTGAGAAACAGATTATGGGCGCGCAGCGCGGCATAGAGGTGATGGATGAGCAGGATGTTGGCGGCATCGTAAAGGCTGCCGCCTTCGGGCAACAAGCCGACACGGGCGAGGATTTCCTCAGCGTGCTCGTGGCCGGCTTCGCTCATCAGCACCTGATGGCCTTTTTCGTCCACCCAGTAATCGCCCGGGCCGTTTTCTTCCTGACAGCGCTCAAGCATCGGCGCGACCTGATTCATGCGTACGTAAAGATCAGTGTGATCCTCTGCCTGACCGGAGATGATCAGCGGCGTACGCGCTTCGTCGATCAGGATCGAATCGACCTCGTCGACAATGGCAAAGTTCAGCTTGCGCTGCACCCGCTCGTCCGACGCATAGACCATGTTGTCGCGCAGGTAGTCGAAGCCGAATTCGTTGTTGGTGCCGTACGTGATATCGGAGGCGTAAGCCGCCTGCTTGGCGTCGTGATCCATCTGCGACAGATTGACGCCGACCGAGAGACCGAGAAAACGGTGCAGACGGCCCATCCATTCCGCGTCGCGGCTGGCCAGATAGTCGTTAACGGTCACCACATGCACGCCGTTGCCGGTCAGCGAATTGAGGTAAGAGGGCAAGGTAGCGACCAGCGTCTTGCCTTCGCCGGTGCGCATTTCGGCGATCTTGCCGTAGTGCAGGACCATGCCGCCGATCAACTGCATGTCGAAGTGGCGCATGCCGAGCGCGCGCTTGCCGGCTTCGCGCACCACAGCAAAAGCTTCGGGCAGCAGCGCGTCGAGCGTTTCGCCGTTGGCCACACGCGCCTTGAACTCGACCGTTTTGCCGCGCAGGTCGTCGTCTGAAAGCGCGCTGATTCCTGCCTCGAGGGCATTGATCTGGCGCACGGTCAGGGAGTACTGCTTGATCAGCCGATCATTGCGGCTGCCGAAAATCTTCTTGAGTAGGCCGGAAATCATTCTGGGAGAGGGGGAAGCCAAAAAAGGGAGGATTCTATCACGCCACCGCAGCCCGGGACGGGCGCTGCGGCATGACAAAAACAGACAAGACTTAGTTGCTGCGGGCGCCCGGCTTGCCAACGGCCTTATTCGCAAGCTTTGCGCCCGGGACGGCATCAGCCTTCTGCTGCAGAAAACGCGCCGGGTTCTGCGCAGCGCCCTTGTAACGGACCTCAAAATGCATATGCGGCCCGGTCGAACGGCCGGTGTTGCCGCTCGCCCCGATTTCCTGCCCGCGCTTGATCACCTGGCCGGGCTTGACCAGCATCTTGGAGAGATGCGCATAGCGCGAGGAAAAATCGTTACCGTGGTCGATTTCGATAAGATTGCCGTACTGCGGGTGAAACTCAGCCGCTGCGACAACGCCGCCGGCCGCTGAGATGACACGCGTACCGGGTTCGGCGACGAAGTCGATCCCTTCGTGCATGGCGTGCACGCCGGCTATCGGATCGAGGCGATGACCAAACGTGGAGCCGATGTGGCTCGCTTCGATCGGCAGAATGGTCGGCAGCAGGTTGGCCTTGATGCGCCGCTCCATCAACTGCGACTCAAGCGCCGTCAGGTCATCGCTGCGCTGTTCAACGATCTGCGCCAGCCGATCGACCTCGCGCTGCAACTCGAGCGGCGACAGAGGCTCGCTCAAAGCCAGCAAGGGGCCACCCTGCCCCCCTTTGCCATCAATCGATTTTTCCGGAGGCTTGATGCCGGAGAGCGCCGAAACGCGTTCGCCGAGCGAGTCAAGACGCAGCAACTGCGCCTGCATCTCGCCCAGCTTGACCGCCATGGTATTGAGGTTGTCGCGCACAAACTCCTGCGTCTTCTGCGTTTGCGCATGTTGCACCGAAGCCACCAGCCGCTCGGCAAAAGGTAGATTGAAGCGAACGCCAACCCAGGAGAACAAAAAAGAAGTCAGAAAAGCCAGAAAAACGAAGCCGAATGCCGTCGCCAGCGCCAGACGCGGCGTGATGGTCAATGTTCTGGCGGTTGCCAGACGGTTCGATACCAGAATAATATGCAAGTTGCCTCTCCTCGAAGTTCCCGATGCAAAACTTACTCGAAAACTATCTCGAAGCAGCCGAAGGCGCCGGCAGTGTGCTGGCGCATGCAAAGCTGCTCATGAAGCTGACGCATCTCTATGAAGGGATTGCGCCGGCACACCTTGGCCAAGCCAGTAGCGTAGCCAATTACAAGTCAGGAATTATTATTATTCACGCCGTTAGCGGCGCGGTTGCTGCCAAGTTGCGCCAGATGGCGCCGAGGCTGGCCGACGAATTTTCAAAGCGGGGATTTGAGTGTAACGAGGTTCAGATAAAAGTGCAAGCCCATGAAATTCCAAGGCAATCCAGGACATCCACGCAAAAACCTCTGAGTCTCAGAACCAGCCGGGAACTGGCTGGCCTTGCCGGGTCGCTGCCCGCTTCGTCCTTGCGATCGGCGCTAGAGACGCTGCTCGCGCGCTCCGCTAAGCAGGAATGATGGCAACGCGCTCAAGAATCAATAGCGCAAAAACCAGCAAAGCCACGATCAACGAATAGCGAAACAGCCGCCAGGAAAACTGCAGATATTTCTGATCTCTGGTCAGCAGAAAAGCCACCACGCCACCCGCGACGGCAATGACCGTCAGCACCCCCATCAGACGCAGCAACCACATGAGACGACTGGCTAAAAAGCCGGTTGCGCCAGCCAGCGGGAGACCGCCAAGGGCGCCAGTGCCTGATCTTCGAAACTGACGTACTCCCACGCATCCGGATTGGCCAGGAGCTCACGTGCCAGGGCGTTGTTCAGGGCATGACCCGACTTGTGGGCCGAAAAAGAAGCGAGCAGCGGATGGCCGAGCAGGTAAAGGTCGCCGATCGCGTCGAGCACCTTGTGCTTGACGAACTCGTCGCCATAGCGGAGTCCATCGCCATTGAGCACGCGATACTCGTCGAGCACCACGGCGTTCTCCAGACCGCCGCCCTGCGCCAATCCATTCTTTCGCAGCCACTCGACTTCCTGCATGAAACCGAAGGTCCGGGCACGGGCGATTTCACGCACGTAGGAATTCTCGCCGAAATCAATCGTCACTTCCTGCCCGGTACGGTTGATCGCTGGATGATTGAAGGAAATTGAGAACGACAGGCGGAAACCGTCGTAAGGCTCGAAGCGCGCCCACTTGTCACCGGACGGATCGCTCTCGCGCACCTCCAGCGGACGTTTGACGCGAATGAATTTCTTGGCCACCGGCTGTTCTTCGATACCGGCAGACTGAATCAGGAAAACAAAGGGCGACGCCGATCCGTCAAGAATCGGCAGTTCCGCCGCATCGAGATCGACAAAGGCGTTGTCGATACCCAAGCCGGCAAAAGCTGACATCAGATGTTCGATGGTGCCCACTTTGACCCCGTCCCGCTCGAGGCACGAACACATGCGCGTATCGCCAACCGTCAGCGCCGACGCCGGCAGATCGACGACTGGATCCAGATCGATGCGCCGGAAGACAATGCCGGTATTCGGCGCAGCCGGGCGCAAGACCATGGTGACCTTGGCCCCGGAATGCAGGCCAACGCCGACGGCGCGAATTAACGATTTTAAAGTGCGTTGCTTAAGCATGTGCTTGAAAATAACGGGAATTGGCTGATTGTAACACAGGACGCCGGGGCTCCTTTACAGTGGAGACGCTTTGTAAAAGGCGAAGCGCTTTCAACGCAGAGATCGCAGAGACGCAGAGGACGCAGAGAGAAAAACACTCTGTTTCTTTTGATTTTCTCTGCGACCTCTGCGACCTCTGCGACCTCTGCGACCTCTGCGACCTCTGCGACCTCTGCATACTCTGCGTTGAAAGCGGTTTACTGCCGCACCACTCAATCCGCCTGTTTGCGAAGAAACGCCGGGATGTCGTAGCGATCGACGCCGCTATTGGCCAGCGCTTCAACCGTCGCGCTACGCCCCTTGCGCACCACCGCCGGCGTGTCGAGCTGGCTGTAGTCAATGCCCATCGCGCTGTTATGCGCAAAGCCGCCATCGGTGCCCGTTGCCTGCATGACCGGGGTGTTGATCACCTCGAATGTCTGGCGCTTGGCCTGCGCCTGACCCAGGCCGGTAGCAACCACGGTGACGCGAATTTCTTCGCCCATCGTTTCGTCATAAAC
>CAJAHZ010000471.1 GCA_903939665.1 uncultured Pseudomonadota bacterium
AGCCAGCAGTGGCTGGAGCGCCAGATGAAGAAACAGGTGCCCGCCGAGTACTTCCTGCTGACCTTTACGTTACCCGCCGAATTCAGGGCGCTGGCCTTTGCGCAGCAGCGGGTCATCTACGAATTGCTGATGCGCTGCTGCTGGGAGACGGTGCGCACCTTCAGCCAGAACGACAAGCAACTTCAGGGCACCCCCGGTGCCATTGCGGTGCTGCATACGAACACGCGCCGGCTGGATTACCATCCGCATGTTCATCTGGTCATGCCGGCGGCGGCAGTCGATGGTGAGCGCAAGGCGTGGCGAACCAAACAGTGCGGCAAGGGCAAGAAACGTTACCTCTTCAACCACAAGGCACTGGCCAAAGTCTTTCGGGCGAAGGTGCTGGCGGGCATTGAAGCCGCCGGGCTGGCGTTGCCCGCTCGCTATCCAAACGAGTGGGTGGTCGACTGCAAATCTGTCGGCAGCGGCGAGCCGGCCCTCATCTATCTCGGTCGCTATCTCTACCGGGGCGTCATTCGCGAAAAGGACATCATCGCCTGCAAGGACGGTCAGGTGAGCTTCCGTTATCAAAACGCCAAGACAAAGAGGATCGAATGCCGAACGCTGCCCGGCGCGGATTTCCTCTGGCTGGTCCTGCAGCATGTGTTGCCCAAAGGTTTCCGGCGCGCGCGTAACTTCGGCTTTCTGCACCCCAACTGCAAGCGCCTCATCGTCTTGCTGCACGTGGTGCTGAAATACGCGCCAGGTTGCTCGTTGGCCTGGGTCAAGGCGCGGGCGCCGATGCTGTGCACTTGCTGTGGGGCGGTGATGGCGATTGTGAAAACGCGGCTTCGCTCTGTGCCCTCGGGAGGCTCACTGGAGCCGATTGTCGCGGCACAGGGACTTTGATCGTGTAGACGTAGCGCCCTGCAGTCGGTGACGGGAAATCAGTGCCCAGCAAGCTGAGCCCCCGGCGTGTGCCGAAGCAGGAAATTCTGAGTAGTTATCGCCCGATTTGGGCAGCGGCGTGCTGCAACGGCACGCATGGACGGGCGATCATCCCCTCGCCCTGCCGGTAAAACGTCGAACCGGAGCACTTCCCAAATACATATTTTCTATGAGGCCGGCACCGTGGTCAGGGACCGGGCTCGTCCAACAAAGGGTTCAGATCGTGGCTGCGCACGATCTAACCTTAGTAGTTAGATTTCTATACTGCCTCAGCGAAAGAAAACTCATGAAGAGTGACGCCGAGGCAATAAGAAATGGGAATGCGGCGGCACCTTGATTTCCAAAGGCAGCACAAGCAGGGACAAATAGTAGCGCGAGCTTTGAACCAAAGAACTCGCAGTCGGTGGCGGTGAATACCCTGAAAGCCAACCAGTAAAAGAGAACAGTGACAGTGATGAACAGGAAGGCAGGGGCAATCCGCCTCTCCTGAAGCCGCTGTTTTCTGAGATTGCTTTTTCTCTTGTCCATGTTGACGGTGACTGGCGCTATTGAAATCTAACGTAGAAGTGAGGGGCGCCGCGTGGGGCGGATTGGCCGAAGAAAAGCCGCTTGACCGGCGTCCCTCTCGACTGCCGGGTTAGAACGCGAAGCCATTTGCGATAGCTACAGCAACAAAGATTATGAAACCGAAGGCGAGCCACTTTGCGCGATGAACGCGAATGGCAAGAGGTACGACCCGAACTTCAGGCCGACGAAGAGCGAGAATGCAGATGGCGCTTGTAGCGAATGCATAGATAACGAGTGTGGCGACGCTAGACAGCACAAATGAAGCGATGGCTGCGAGTGGTGAGCAACCGATAAGTGCTTGAGCAGTGAGAGGCCAACGGCCAATTTCGAGATATGCGCCACACGTCGGGCATCTTGGCTCTGGCACGGCAAAGGATAGTCCGAGTATCAAGGCAGGTGAAAGCGCGGCATTTCCGCAGGAGGGACAATTAACCATGCGTTCTAACGTAGAGGTGACCGGCGCTGCGCGGCTTTATCGCGCAGCGTCCAGCGACTGAAAGGAGCGGGGTCGACCGCCGGGTTAGCCTGCGTGTTCAGCAAGGTTTAAGGTACGATGCCCGCCCGAAGTGCGGGAACCGATTCGGGAAGAGGC
>CAJAHZ010000472.1 GCA_903939665.1 uncultured Pseudomonadota bacterium
CTTGTCGGTGGCGGTGACAAACAGATTGTGCTGCGGGGCGATCAGCAAATAGCCGCCCGTCGTGCCGTAACGGTGTTGCGAAATTTTGTCGAGGAAATTGGGCGTACCCAGGTTGATCGTCCCCACCAGGGTGCCGATCACTTTGTCTTCGGCACTGCGAATGGGAACGACGATGCTGAATATCGGGGCGCCCAGTTTCTTGCCCATGGCGGGCCGCCCAATCACCGATTTGCCCTCCTTGAGCGGCAACGAAACGGATTCGCGGTCGATGTAGTTGGTGCCGATTCGCCCGGCCGACAGGGGCACATCGGCAATCGCCGTGCCGTCGGCGCCGGTGATGAAGACGCCGCCGTTAAACATGCTCTGCGCCATCGGGCGGTTTTCCAGCTGTGCCTGCAAGGCAGCCGGATTGCCCATCAAATGCGTGTCAATCTCCGTGGCAATTCCTTCCAGCGCAGCCAATCGACTGCTTAACTCTTCATTGATGCCTGCCGCAACGAGAGACACTGTGGCGAACTGCTGCGCGCCCAACTGCTGTTGCATTTCCTCGCGCAGAATCCGCGCGGCATAGTAGGTCAGCGACCAGATGCTGATCACGACAATCGCCAGCGCGAGCAGGGTCAGCCTTGATTTGAGCGACCACCGCTTGAAGGGGTTGTTCAAGGTGAGATTGATCGGCGTGGCGTTTTTCATGATCGACCTGCCTTTCTTGTCGTAAGTCCGTCAATGGTCATCATGTTCGGGGCCTCGGGTTTTTGCCGGCGCGGGCGGCATAATCGTCAAGCGCGGCTTCAATTTCGGCAAAGACGGCGAGTGCGGCGTGTGCTGCCTTTTCGCGTCGTGCGGCATCGGGGCAGGCCTGCCCGGCAAAGCTCAGGAATTCGTTCCAGCGGGCGGGCGTTTGCTCGCCGTAGCCGTGGAAAAAACGCCCGCCGTGTTCAGCGGTAACACCCAGCCGCCCGGCCTGGATATGGCGTGAAATGACCTGCCCGCCGAGGGTTGCGCCTTCGATTGAATAGAGCACGCCGACCAGTTCGGCCTGATCCTCGATCCGGATGGGCGAAAATTTGCGCGCCGGCCGCCAGAAATCGTCTTCCGGGTCGATGTGAAAGCTATCCACCAGATCCTGTCGCAGCCAGCCATGCTTGCGCCGGGGTTCGTAGTCGAATCCGCTCTTGAGCCGATCCGACGCGCTCTCGATCAGTGCTTCCATGGCGCGATAAAAGTGGTAATAGGCCGACAGGACGAGCCAGTAACTCCTGAGGGGGTAATCCGCCTGCGTCAGCCCATCCAGCAGATGGTGCCTGTTGAGGCGCTCATGCGCCGCCTGGGTGCGTGCGCGCAGAAACTGATGCATGGAATCAGGGCTTGTTGAATCAGAACGGATCGTCCGAGCTGGCATTGGCGTGTTCGTCTTGTGGCGGCAGGCAGGAAGCTGTTACCTGGAAGTCTGTATGTTGCAGATATTCGACGGGCAGGGATATCAGGAAAACCCTGATATTGAGAATAAATATTGGCTATTTGCCCGTAAAGGGATTTCCGTGGATCGTATTTCCGCTTGCAATACGAGGTTGGCGAATACACAACAACAACTTGATAAATGGTAACGAATACGTTACCATTGTCGCATGAAGATTCGGCTCGAAGAATACATCCAGGAAGATGGCTCCAGCCCCTACCAGACTTGGTTCAACGGGCTGGATGCACAGGCCGCTGCCAAGATTACGGTCGCCAAGGCCCGGCTTGAACTGGGCAATACCTCGAACGTCGATTGGTTTCGGGGTATTGGTGAGTACAAGATCGACTGGGGACCAGGTTATCGTATCTACTTGGCCAAGGATGGTGAAGCCCTGATCATCCTGTTTGGCGGCAGCACCAAGAAGGCACAGCAAAAGGCCATTGACCAAGCGGTTGTTTTGCACGATGAATACAAGGCGAGGAAGAAAATCATCACCACCGCCAGGAAAGGAAAGTAATTATGACGCTGACCAGAGATTTCAAGCAGACCATCGTTACGCGTGTTGAACGAGACCCGGAATTCGCCAAGGCACTTCTTGATGAAGCGGCCAACCTCTTCCTGAGTGGCGAACCGGATGCGGCTCGTCTCATC
>CAJAHZ010000473.1 GCA_903939665.1 uncultured Pseudomonadota bacterium
CCCGGTAGTGATAGTCGCCGACGTGGATGACCAGATCGGGTTGCGTACGCGCTGCCGCCGTTGCGATTTTCTGCCACGGCCAGGCGTCCGGGTTGGCACAGTCCTGAATCGGATCCGCCTTGCCGTCAGCTGGCACCTTGATGCGGCAGCCGGTGTCGCCGAGCACGATGATGCGTCGGGTGTCCGTCTTGGGCAGTGGAACGGCACGGCCATTGACGAGCGCGCTGCCGGTGGCCGGCGCAAGCGCCAGTTCGCAGGACGACACGGCAAAGCCCGGATTGAATGCCCGGTTGTCCTGTCCGTTTGCTTCCGGATTGGCGCTGGCTCGCCGTGTCATTGTTCGTGGCGCGCCGTCGATAAGTGCCGTCGGGCAAGGCGCATCGCCGGACACCAGCGCGCGTAGCGAGGCGCTGCCCTGGGGCCCGAGTTGGGTCCAGGCGTTGAGTGCGGTGGATGGCGGCGATGTGGCGCAGCCGGCAAGCAAGGCCAGCGCACCGAGCGCCGCCAGCGTTTGTCTCTTCATGAACTTTGGCGCTGCCGGGCGGCGACGATGGCTTCGTGAATGCGGTTCAGCGGCAGGACGACCTTGACGCCGCCCAGTTCGATGGCAACCTTGGGCATGCCGAAAACGATGCAGGAGTTCTCGTCCTGCGCGACAGTGTGTGCGCCGGCGTCAAACATCTCACGAAGACCGACTGCCCCGTCGTCACCCATCCCGGTCATGATGATGCCGGTGGCGTTCGGGCCGGCGGATTGCGCCACCGACCGAAACAGGACGTCGACCGCCGGGCGGTGGCGGCTGACCGGCGGGCCGTCGACAACCGCGACACAATAGATGCCGCCAGTGCGTACCAGCAGCATGTGCTTGCCGCCGGGGGCAAGCAGTGCGAGGCCGTTTTTCAATTTGTCACCGTTCTTGGCTTCGCGCACTTCGATGCGGCAGGTGCTGTTCAGGCGCTCGGCAAAAGTGGTGGTGAACTTTTCGGGCATGTGTTGGACGATCACGATGCCCGGTACTTCGGTCGGCAGGGCCTTGAGGACCGTTTCCAGCGCCTGGGTTCCGCCGGTTGACGCACCGATGGCGATTACAGCCTCTCCGGATCTGGACGCAACCATCCCGCTGCGCTTGGGCGGGATAATGACATCGGCAGAGAGCTTCGGTGGTGCTTGCATACGCGGCGGAAGGTTCGTGGCTTGACTATCGGCAATGATACTGTATGCCGCCAGCCGATGTTCAATGCGGCGCGGATCGATTTTGTGTTGCGCACAGCGTGCCCGGGTGGGCGTTGACGCTTTGCCGAGCCGGTACAATGGCTTTCCTTTTTGCTTGGTCTTTCGATGCTCTCCCGCCAATCCCGTCTGATCCTTTCGCACGCCACCCCGATGCTGATTGCTCAACTTGCCTCGATGGGCATGATGGTGACCGATACCGTGCTGCTGGGGCATTACGGAACCGAGGATTTGGCCGCAGTAGCAGTTGGCGGTGGTATCTATATTTCGGTAGTCTTTGCACTGGCCGGTATTCTGCAGGCAGTGGCGCCGACCGTGGCGCATCTCAAAGGAGCAAAGCGCGATAGCGAGATTGCCGGTGCGCTGCAGCAGGCGTTCTGGTTGGCCCTCTTTCTGGCGGTCCCGGGCGTTATTTTTCTGCTCAATCCCGATCCATTGCTCGCCTTGTCGCGTATTGACCCGGGCATCGAAGCCAAGGCGCGCGCCTATCTTTCGATGCTGGCCTGGGGGATGCCTGCCGCGCTGCTTTACCGCACCTTCTATTCCTTCTGCAACGCCCTGGGGCGGCCCCGTCCGCTCATGCTGATCAGTCTCGGCGGTACCTTGTTGCACTGCGTGCTCGCCTGGTCTCTGGTTACGGGCCTGTGGGGAGGGGCAGCGCTTGGCGTTCTCGGTTGCGGCATTTCGAACGCGACGGTCGGCTGGTTTGCGCTGCTTTGCGGCGCGGGTTACCTGCTGCGCAGCAGTGCCTTGGCGCCTTATCGCCTGACCCGTGGCTGGCAGCGCCCGCGGCTAAAGCCGTTGAGTGACCTGTTAAGGCTCGGATTGCCGATGGGTTTTTCCAATTTCGTCGAGATATCTTCATTTACCCTGATCGCCCTGTTCGTCGCGCAACTGGGCGCGACGGTGGTCGCCGGTCACCGCATCGTCGCCAATCTGGCCGCCATTTGCTACATGCTGCCGTTGGCGCTGGGCATCGCGACACTGTCGCAGGTGGGCCAGGCGGCCGGTGCGCGCGACTGGTTGCGGGCGAGGGCATCGGTTGCTGCCGGGCTGTTGCTGGCCGGCAGTCTGTCCTCAGCCCTTGGGCTGGTTTTATGGCTGATCGCCCGACCGCTGGCTGCGGCTTATACCGACGATATGGCGGTGCAGGCGGTGTCGCTTTCATTGATCGGCTATGTGGCGATCTATCAGATATTTGACGCGGTGCAAACGGTTGCAGCCTATTCGTTGCGCGCTTACAAGATCACTTTCGCACCTATGCTGGTGCATATCGGCTGTTTTTGGGGCGTCGGCCTGTTTGGCGGCTGGTGGCTGGCTTTTCATGCAGCGCAGCCGATGGGGGTCGCCGGATTCTGGATTGCGTCGCTGCTCAGTCTGGTGCTGGCAGCGTGTCTGCTTGGCACGCTTTTGTGGCGGGCTGTGTGTGCGCTACGTTGAGTGGGGCCATCAAAGCCGGGACCTCAGTCAACGAATAAGCTCTTCTTTCTGATGCGGCGAGCCCCGCCTTACGATCGGCGCTGTTGAGGCCTCAACGCCATACTTCGCGGCATTTTGCGATCTCTGCATCGGACATCACGGGTTTGATGACGCATTCGCGCTCGCGATCTTTCTTGTCCTTGAGCCGCTGTTCCTCTGCCTGTCGCGCGGTTTCCTTGCGCTCTTCCTTTTCCTGCCGGGCTTTCTCTTGTGCAGCCAAAGTCTCCTGGCGGGCGCTTTCCTCTTCGGCCTTTATGCCTTCAGCAAGACGCTTTTCCGAGGCGTCTTTAGCCGCGGGCGCTTCAGGGGCATGTTTGCTGTTTGACTTTGTCGATGATGAAGAGGGGCTGTCGATTTTTTTTGCTTCAGCGCTTGGCATAAGAATGAAGAGCGCTACGGCGGCGATCGTGCACGACTGAATTACGGATTTTTGTATCATGTTTTCCCCAAGCCTTGTTGTCTGCGTCAGGCTAGACTAACCAGAACCTTGGTGTCTTTCAAGCAGTATGCATCCCGTCGTTAAACGCCAAGCCAGTTGCGGCGCAGGGCATTGCCGCGTGGCGCAAGCCGTAGCCGGCAGTCGTCGGCTGCTGGCGACGCCAAACATAGATTGAATTCCATCATTTCATCACGCCGGAATATATGCAGTTTTACGGTTTGGCCCGATTTGCGGCGAGCCAGCATGGCTTCGAGCTTGCCCGGTGTTACGCGTAGGCCGTCGAGCGCCAGCAGTACATCGCCTCCGGAAAGCCCGGCCGTTTGCGCCGGGCCGCCATCAAAAACACAGGCGATCTTGACGCTGTCGCCCTCGCTAAGCATTTTGGCGCCGAGCGACGGCGCTTTGGTTTGCTCCCATGCTAGTTGGATGCCAAAGGCCGTGAGCAATTTTGCCAGTGGGAGCTCGCGTGTTCCAAGAACAGCATTGGCAAAGAAAGTTTTTAGTTTCAGTCCCGAGAGTTCCTCGGCGATCAGCCGGATATCGTCATCGCCAACGCCGATGCCGGTTTGTCCATGGCGCAGCCAAAGCAGGCGCATCACATCATCGAGCGAGCAGCGGCCCTTGCTGCCGAAGCGCAGGGTGAGATCCAGTGCGAGCGCTACCAACGCGCCCTTGGCGTAATAGCTGACGATCGCGTTTGGCGTGTTTTCGTCCGGGCGATAGAATTTGTGCCATGCGTCGAAACTAGAATCGGCCAGGCTTTGCCGGTGGCGACCGGG
>CAJAHZ010000474.1 GCA_903939665.1 uncultured Pseudomonadota bacterium
TCTTCACCACCAGCACATCCTCCATCACCAGATACTGCAGATCCGAGCCAAAGAACATATTCAAAGCATCCGTCGGCGAGCAAATCATCGGTTCGCCGCGACGGTTCAGCGAGGTATTGAGCACGACGCCATTGCCGGTGAGTTTTTCCAGCTCGAGCATCAAGTCGTAGTAGCGCGGATTGAATTCGCGTTGGAGTACCTGGGCACGTGAGGTACCGTCTTCGTGCACGACTTCGGGAACTCTCTTCTTCCACGCCTCGGCAACTTCAAACGTAAAGGTCATGAACGGTGCCGGATGGTCGCTGGCGAGCATCTGTGGCCCAACCGTGTCGAGCATGCTCGGGCAGAAGGGGCGCCAGCGTTCGCGGAACTTGATTTGTTCGTTGATGCGGTTGGCAACGCCGCCCGCACTCGGGCAACCGAGAATCGAACGCCCACCAAGCGCACGCGGGCCGAATTCCATGCGCCCCTGAAACCAGGCGACCGGGTTGCCATCGACGAGAAGTTGGGCGACCCGCTGCGGCACATCGTTCACTTTTTCCCACTGCGCTTGCGCCGGGTGCCTGACGCAAGCAGCAATCACGTCTTCATTGCTATAGGCAGGGCCAAGATAGACGTGTTCCATCTTTTCGACCGGCACGCCGCGCTGCTCCGAAACGTAGGCGGCAGCACCGACTGCCGTGCCGGAATCACCGGAAGCGGGCTGTACGTAGAGCTCCTTCACTTCGGGGCGAGCGATGATCTTCTGATTCAGTTTGACGTTGAGCGCACCACCGCCGGAAAAAGCCAGTTTGCCGGTCTCGCGCAAAATATCCCCGAGATAGTGATCCATCATTTGCAATGAGAGATCCTCGAACAGCTTCTGCATGCTCGCCGCGTAATGGATGTAGGGATCATCGGCGATATCGCCGGCACGCATCGGACCCAGCCAGTCGATGAGTTTGGGCGAGAAGTAGTAACCCTTGCCCTTTTCCTTGTAACGGCGAAAACCAATCACGTTCGCGTAATCCGTGTTGACGATCAGCTCACCGTTCTCAAACTTCGCCAGTCGCGAGAAATCATATTTGCTGGCGTCGCCATACGGCGCCATGCCCATGACTTTATATTCGCCGTCGAGCATCTCAAAACCGAGATATTCTGTAATTGCGCCGTAAAGTCCGCCCAACGAATCCGGGTCGTGGAATTCCTTGATCTTGTGGATCCGGCCGTTTTCGCCGTAACCGAAAAAAGTCGTGGCGTACTCACCCTTGCCGTCGATGCCGAGGATGGCCGTTTTTTCCTTGAATCCCGAGCAATGGTAGGCGCTGGCCGCGTGGGCCAGATGATGCTCGACCGGGACAATTTCGATCGCTTTCAGATCGAAACCGAGCTGCTGCAGACACCATTCCACACGCTTCTTGTAGCGGTAGTAACGACGATTGCCCATGAAAATCGCGTCAAGGGCACGGTCCGGTGCGTACCAGTAGCGCTTTGCATAATGCCAGCGCGCCTTCTCGGACAGGCTGATCGGCGCGAAAGGGATGGCGACCGCGCTCACATCAGCCGGTTTGATGCCGGCAAATTCCAGGCAGAATTTTGCCGCTTCGTAGGGCATGCGGTTCTTGGCGTGTTTGTCGCGCACGAAGCGCTCTTCTTCGGCCGCTGCGACCAGCTTGCCGTCAATGTAGAGCGCTGCCGACGGGTCATGGCTCAGCGCGCCGGATAGTCCAAGTAGAATCAGTGCCAAA
>CAJAHZ010000475.1 GCA_903939665.1 uncultured Pseudomonadota bacterium
ATTCGGGTAAAACTGGTCGAAATGCGGGGTCAGCATTTCCAACTCGTAGGCTAATGCTTGCAGCATGCAATTGCCGCTCTTCTCGCAGGAGGGGCAGAAGTGGTTACCCTCGACAAAGAGCATCTGCAACATCGTGCGCCGCTTGTCGTTGATCTCCTGCGTGTTGTTTTCGACCTCCATGCCATCTGCCGCCTGCAGCGTGCACGACGACACGTGGCGACCGTTGACCTTGACGGTGCAAAGTTTGCAGCTGCCCTGCGGCTTGAATTCCGGATGGTGACAGAGATGAGGAATAAACACATCGGCGGCCATGGCCGCATCCATGATGGTTTGCCCTTCTTCGAACGGGACCGGCATGCCGTCGAGCAAAATCGTTTTTTGTTTGATGACTGTCATGACTGAGCTCCAGGTTCCTTCGCCTGCAAACCAAAATGCGCACCGGGATCATCGCGCCCGGTCATCTGGCGCGCCGCCGCCAGCGCCTGATCAAGATCGAAAGCCGGTTCAAAATCGAGCGAACGCAAGCGTTTTTCGTAGCTTGGACGGAATTTCTGCAAGGTGTCGAACAGCGGATTGCACGCCGCCTGTCCTAACCCGCAATGGCTCGTCGCGTGCAGCAAGCGATGAATCTTGAAAATTTCGTTGATCTCGTGCTGCGAACCGTGGCCGTTGGCAATCTTGTCCATGCAATTGGAAACCAGCGAGGTGCCGACGCGACACGGCGTACAGAAACCACAGCTCTCATGGGCAAAGAAATGCGCAAAGTTGTGCGCCACCTCAAACATGTCGCGATGCGCTCCGAAAACCATGAACGCCCCGGCCGTCGGCACGTCTTCAAAGGCAATACGGCGCGAAAATTCGTGCGTTGCCAGGCAAATACCCGATGCGCCACTGATCTGCACGGCCTGTGCGTTACCCGCAGCGCAGTCGTTCAACACCTGATCGACCGTTACGCCGAACGGATACTCATAGATCCCCGGACGCTCGACATCACCGGAAATCGACAACAGCTTGGTACCGGAAGACTGCTTTGTGCCGATGGCGGCGAACCACGCACCGCCTTTCTGCGCAATCATCGCCGCCTTGCACAGCGTCTCAACGTTATTCACGCTGGTCGGCTGGCCCAGATAACCCTGCGTCACCGGGAACGGCGGACGAACGCGCGGTACGCCCCGCTTGCCTTCCAGCGACTCGATCAGCGCCGTCTCCTCGCCGCACACGTAAGCGCCCGCGCCAAGGTGAATTTCGATATCGAAATCAAAGCCCGCGTGCCCGCACACGGCAAGGCCCAGCAGGCCATTGCTGCGTCGCGCTTCAAGATGGGCATTCAAGGCCGGCAGAAGATAGGCGTACTCGCCGCGCAGATAAACCAGGCCTTTCGCCGCCCCGATGGTGAATCCGGCCACCGTCATGCCGTCGAACACCAGGTCGGCATAGCTGCTCAGAAGAACACGATCCTTGAAGGTGCCGGGCTCTCCTTCGTCGGCGTTGCAGACTACGTAGCGAACCGGCTGCTCGCCGTGGCAATCCGCATCACGTGCCGACGCCCACTTGATCGCCGTAGAAAACCCGGCGCCGCCGCGCCCACGCAGGTTGGAAAGCTTCATTTCGGCCAGCATCGCCTCGGCACCGCGCGCAATGGCAGCCCGCACGGCCTCGCCCACCGGCCAGTCGCCGCCCAGCAGCACATCACGACGGCGAATATTGTCTTCAATGGCAAAATACTCTGCCGGCCAGTCATCGAGCGGCGTCTGGGCGCGAACCAACTCGCAGATCCGGTCGATCCGCTCACCCGACAGGTGCGTCATCGCCCGGCCATTGACCAGCAGTGCCGGCCCCTGATCACACAGGCCGGTACATGAAGTGGTATCGACACTGACCAGGCCATCCTCAGACATCTTGCCGCGCTCAAGCCAAAGCTTATTGCACAGGCGCTCGATCAACTCGCTGCTGCCCAGCATACGGTCGGTAATATTGTCCGAGAACAGTATGCGGTAGCGCCCCACGGGTTCGAGATGGAGAAAAGAATAAAAGCCGGCAACGCCCTCAACCCGGGCGCGCGGCAGATCCAG
>CAJAHZ010000476.1 GCA_903939665.1 uncultured Pseudomonadota bacterium
CGCACGACGGAGACCGCGGGGCGATCAAATCTTCGCCAGACGCCTTAACGACAAGCCCGACTGCGCCGTGACCGAACGACCAAACAGACCACCAACGGAAGAAATCAGGGACTGCCCAAGATAAGCCTGGCCGCAGGAGATGTGGGCAACCTGCCACGACTGACCCACTTTTTCGACGGTGCCGCTGTCGGCAGGAACGGTGCCGCCGCAATGGCGGCAGGGAGCAAGATAACGGTTGATCATGATCGCTCTCCTTGTTTCTGGTCGATCAAAAAACACCCAAGATGCAGCGCGACACACCCAAGGCACTCGAACCATGCTCGCGCCAGTGAAGCGAAGTGCCGCAACGGTTCGTGCTGTTTCCTGAAAAGCACAAGATGTGCCATTTGACTGGCGCCCCGCCAAGCCTCCAACAAGGGGCATCAGCGACTTCGATTGACGCCAAATCAATCCTGCCGGCAATTCCAGCCGCTGCAAAACGGCTGCTCTTGCCGGTATTAACGACCGACAAGCCGATCAGGTTGAGGGAAGAATTTTGCCGGCGATGACCAAGCACCTTCGAACCAGAGAATTCGATTTTCGTGACTGATTTTTGATTGCGCATGGCGGCATTCAATCGTTCTGCTTCACTAAGCGGCACGTAGGGGCCGGCCTTAAATCAACAGGGGCAGAGTGGATTGATCGGCTGCTTCCTGCCGCTTGACACCGATTTTATCTGACCAGATAATCTGACCAGATTGATCGAAAAGGTGAGGTGACAACAATGCATAGCTCGCAGTGGCGTTTGCAAGATGCAAAAACTCAGTTCAGCCAAGTGGTTGAGGCAGCCTTGCAGGGTGAGCCGCAGCACGTTACCCGCAGGGGTCGGGAGGCAGTGGTGGTGCTGTCCGAGGCTAACTATCGCGCCTTGCGTGAAGGTGCGCGTGCCAGCGCGCCAAGCTTCGTCGAGCACCTTCTGGCTATTCCAAAAAGCGACGACTTTGATGACGAACCCCGCCGTGTCGTGCTGCGCGATGTAGATCTCTGATGTTTCTTCTCGACACGGTGATCGTTTCAGAACTGCGCAAGCGGCAGCCGGATAAGGGCGTGCTTGGCTGGGTTTCCGCACAGCAGGAGGATCAGTTGCATCTCAGTGTCGTTACGCTGGGTGAAGTCGAGCGGGGTATAGAAAAGCGCCGCAAGGGTGAGCCGGCGTTTGCCGATGCGCTGGCGGTATGGCTGGAGAGCCTGACGCGACTTTACGCAGACCGGATTCTCCCGGTAACGCCAAGCGTGGCGCGGCGCTGGGGACGTTTGTCGGCGCAACTTGGGCACGAAAGTGCCGACCTGCTGATTGCCGCGACCGCACTGACTTACGGGCTAACGGTGGTTACACGTAATACCGCGCACTTCGAGCCAACCGGCGCTGGCTTGATCAATCCCTTTTCGACGTGAGGTTGCGTAGTAGCAGATTTCGTTAGCGATGGATGCCCCGCAGCAGTTTGGCGCTCGTCAATCACGGGAATCGGGTAGCCGAAAAATTCAGCGGCCACTATCCGCAGTAAACAATTCACTCAGGGACTGCGCATAGGCAGCGGCTTCCGGCGTATTTTCATCCGGCGCCCACGGCGCACGTTCTGCTTCGCTGAGCGGCACGTAGGGGCCGGCCTTGGCTTCGAAAAATACCGTTCCTGACTGGCAGGCAAGCACGGTGTGATAGACGCCATGCGGGATGGTCACGCCGCAAGCGGCGCCATCCGGGGTGAGAACCGCCGTTTGCACAGGCTGGCCGGCAGCGTCAAAAAAAACAACGCCCAATTCCCCGCGCAAGGCGATCATCGTTTCGTCCTTGTTCGGATCGAGGTGACGGTGCGGCACGATGTAGGAAGCGGGCTCGATGCCGTTGAGCAGGCGATGGGCGATGGCCGCATCGTCTTCGTGAAAGTTGCGATTCTTGCGTCGACGCGGGCTGAGCCTGGCATCCTGGCTAACGGTGTCGAGCAGGGCCCGATCGATAATCAGCGGCGCTTTCATCGGCTTACTTGAGGTTTCTGGCCGACAGCAGCAGCACTTTGCCGGCGACAAAATTGACGCTGATGCCACGCTGCTCATCGCCCCACACGCAGGTGCGGACACTCAGCATCTCGTCGCAACGCGCCGGCTCGCCAATGACCTGCTTCACCTCGTCATAGGTCTGCCCGACCTTGAGCTTGCTGTAGTTGTCCAGGCTGATCTGGCTGCCGCAGGCGCCGAGCAGGAAGCAGAAGAGGGCAACGCCCGCCGTGCGAAAAAATAGTGGTGAAAACATGTCATGCTCCTTCAATACGAATTCATGCGCGAATTTACGCATAATCAACGCTGACGTTGTCGCTATTCAGCCACTCGCCAAGCGATGCCAGCAGGTCATCTTCAAGCCGCACGCGCGCACCGTCGCCAAGGGTGAGTTCGCAGATCGCATCGGCATTGCGATACGACAGACGCACCGGGCAATTGCCCGGCATGTAGGGCGCCAGCAGGCTGCGCAAACGCTGCACTGCCGCCGGTGCAGCGGGACCGCTGGCCTGTCCGTTGAGCGACAGGCGCAAGTGCTTGGCAAAGCGGCCACGGGCCTCGGCGAGCGTCAGCAGACGCTCGGCGATGACACGCACCTTGCCTTCTCCGGCAAAGTCGTCGCGTTGCACCTTGCCTTCAATGATCAACACTTCGTCATCCTTGATCTTGGCCCGTTCGGCTTCAAACAGCTCATTGAATACGGACACTTCGAGCGTCGTTGTTCCATCGTCGACCTGGACAAAGGCCATCTTGCCGCGCGACGTAAACTTGGTGCGCACACCCACCACCAGGCCGGCAAGAAACTGCGGCTCCTTCCTCGCCTCGAGCGCTGCCAGCGGCTTGCGGGCAAAGCGCGAAACTTCAGCCTTGACGCCATGAAAGGGGTGACCGGAGAAGAAGAAACCGAGCGCAAGCTTTTCTTCGGTGAGCTTCTGCTTCTCTTTCCAGCGCGGCACTTCAACGTACTGCGGGCCATGCTCGTCGGCGCCGTCGCTGTCAAAAATATCAAACAGGCTGACCTGCATCGCGTTGCGCTCGGCCTGCTCGGCCGCGTCCATGGCGATGCCGACGGAAGCCATCAGGCGCCCGCGATGATCGTCGAGCGAATCAAAAGCGCCAGCGCGAATCAGCGCCTCAACCGTACGGCGGTTGACCATCCGCTTGTCGGCGCGTCGCGTGAAGTCAAAAAGATCCTTGAACGGGCCGCCCTCGGCGCGCGCCTTGAGAATGACACTCACCGCCTGTTCGCCGGTGCCCTTGACGGCGCCCAGACCGTAACGGATGGTGCTGCGGTCGACCGGCGCGAAACGGTATTCGGAAGCGTTGACATCGGGGCCGAGCACCTTCAGTTTGTTGTACAGCGCATCGTCGTAAAAGATCTTCACCGAGTCGGTGTTGTCCATGTCGGACGACAAGCTCGCTGCCATAAAGGCCGCGCAGTGGTGCGCTTTCAGCCACGCCGTGTGATAGGTGACAACGGCATAGGCGGCGGTGTGCGACTTGTTGAAACCGTACTCAGCAAACTTCTCCATCAGGTCGAAGAGTTGCATCGCCAGCTTCTCTTCGTAGCCCTTGACGCGCGAACCTTCACGCATCAGGTCGCGATGCAGGGCCATTTCGTCGGCCTTCTTCTTGCCCATCGCGCGACGCAACAGGTCAGCGCCACCGAGCGTGTAGCCGCCGATGATCTGGGCGATCTGCATCACCTGCTCCTGGTACACGATGACGCCGTAAGTCGGCTCGAGGCAGGATTTCAGATCGTTGTTGAAGTAGTCGATCTTCTGCTGACCCTTCTTGCGCAGAATGAAGTCGTCGACCATGCCCGAACCGAGCGGACCGGGGCGGTACAGCGCAAGCACGGCGATGATGTCCTCGAAGCGGTCGGGCGCCAGCTTCTTGAGCAGCTTCTTCATGCCCTCCGATTCAACCTGGAAGATCGCCGTCGTGTTGGCGTCCTTGAGTATCTGGTAGGCGCGCGGATCGTCGAAGGCCAGCGCATCGAGATCGGGCCTCGTGCCTGAAAGCTTTTCGACGTAGTCAACGGCGAGCCGGATGATGGTCAGGTTACGCAGGCCGAGAAAGTCGAACTTCACGAGGCCGACTTTTTCAACGTCGTCCTTGTCGAACTGCGAGACGACCGCGCCGCCATCGGCCGAATACAGCGGACAGAAATCGGTGAGCTTGCCCGGCGCAATCAACACGCCGCCGGCGTGCATGCCGACGTTGCGCGTCAGGTCTTCGAGACGACTGGCCAGATCGAACAGTTCGCGAACTTCTTCCTCGTCTTCGATCTTTGCCTTGAGCTGCGGCTCGGCTTCGATCGCCTTCTCCAGCGAGAGCGGCTTGTTGGCCTCGACAGGAATGAGCTTGGAGAGCTGGTCGCAGAAGTTGTAGGGCAGATCGAGCACGCGCCCGACGTCGCGAATGACCGCCTTCGACGACATGGTACCGAAGGTGGCGATCTGCGATACCGCGCCCGCGCCGTATTTCTGGCGCACGTATTCGATGACGCGCCAGCGGTTGTCCTGGCAGAAGTCGATGTCGAAGTCAGGCATCGAGACCCGCTCGGGGTTGAGAAAGCGCTCGAAC
>CAJAHZ010000477.1 GCA_903939665.1 uncultured Pseudomonadota bacterium
CGATATGTCGCAGGTTCCCGATCCGGTGATGCCGGTTTCAGTGAACCACGGTACCGGTAACGATGAAGCTTACGGTTTTTTTGCGCCGCTGCCCGAGGTGGCGCCGGTAGCGATTGCGTCGGATGAGACCTTGCAGGATGGAGACGGGTTTGGGTTTTTTGCGCCTTTGCCAGACGCCAGCGCCACGCCAGTCGCTCTATCCGTAACGCCGGCGTCTGTCGTAGCGACCCCGCCTACGCCCGCTCCGGTCGTCGCCGCGCAGGCGGAAGCGTCGTCTGCGCGCGCTGGCAAGGCGCCGCAAGCCGCTGCACCGGTGTCGGCGGAGGCTTCGTCGATTCGCGTGGGCGTCGAGAAAGTCGATCAGCTGGTCAATCTGGTTGGCGAGCTGGTTATCACGCAGGCGATGCTGTTGCAGTGTACTGAACTGATGATGGGCGCTGCCCCTGAACGCCTGATTCAAGGCCTGGCCCAGCTTGAGCGCAATACAAGGGATTTGCAGGAGTCGGTGATGTCGATCCGCATGCTGCCGATTTCCTTCGTTTTTTCGCGTTTTCCGCGTGTCGTCCGCGACCTGTCTTCAAAGCTCGGCAAGCAGGTCGAACTCAAGCTGAGTGGCGAAACGACCGAACTCGACAAGGGGCTGATCGAAAAAATCGCCGATCCCTTGACCCACCTTGTGCGCAACAGCCTCGATCACGGCATCGAGATGCCCGATGTGCGCGTCGCTGCCGGCAAGAGCCCGGTCGGTACGATCACGCTGCGCGCGGCACATCAGGGCGGCAATATTGTCATTGAAGTGGGTGATGATGGCGGTGGGCTCAACCGCCAGAAGATTCTCACCAAGGCGCGTGAGCGGGGTTTTTCGGTGTCCGATCAGATGAGTGATCAGGATGTCTGGATGCTTATTTTTGAAGCGGGATTTTCGACGGCGGAGGTCGTCACCGATGTTTCGGGCCGTGGCGTCGGCATGGATGTGGTGCGCCGGAACATTCAGGCGATGGGCGGTCGGGTCGAGATCGAGAGTATGACCGGGGTCGGTACACGCATGACGGTGCGCTTGCCGCTTACCCTTGCCATTCTTGATGGCATGTCGGTGGCGGTCGGGACGCAGACTTACATCCTGCCCTTGTCCTATGTGATCGAATCCTTGCAGCCGGAGTTGCAAGACATCAAGACACTTTCCAATCAGGCGCGGGTGATTCGTGTGCGCGGCGAGTATCTGCCGGTGATCGTTTTGCACGAACTGTTCGGCATCAAACCGGCCGCAGCAGATTTTACGCAAGGCATCATGATCGTGCTCGACGCCGATGGCACCAAGGCAGTGCTCTTCGTTGATGCGTTGGTGGGTCAGCATCAGGTGGTGATCAAGAGCCTTGAAAACAACTTCCGCCGGGTCGCTGGCGTCTCGGGGGCAACGATCATGGGCGATGGCCATGTGGCGCTGATTCTGGATATTTCAGCCCTGGCTGCCATGGCAAAATCGGCGCAGATGGTCGGCGCCTGAAACAATATTGCGAACGGAGCAGACGATGGCAAACGTGATTCAGCAGGACGGCGCCACGCACGGTGAAGACCAGGCAACCAGCGAGTTTCTGACCTTTACGCTGGGCGATGAAGAGTACGCGATCGACATCCTCAAGGTGCAGGAAATACGTGGCTATGAACCGCCGACGATGATCGCCAATGCGCCGCCTTTTATCAAGGGCGTCATCAACCTGCGCGGCATCATCGTGCCGATTGTCGATATGCGCATCAAGTTCAATCTCGGTGAGGCAGAATATACGCCCTTCACCGTGGTGATCATTCTCAACGTGGCCAATCGGGTGATTGGCATCGTGGTTGACAGCGTGTCGGACGTACTTTCGCTGGCGCCCGCACAGATCAGATCAGCGCCGGACTTTTCGGCGAGCTTCGACACCAAATACATCCTCGGTCTGGCGACGATCGACCAGCGCATGCTGATCGTGACGGACATCGCCCAGTTGATGACGAGCCGTGATATGGAGTTGGTGGACGAAGCAACGCCCGCTTGATGTGGCAATGGCAATAAAGTACTTCACCGAAAATATTTGCTGATGGCCCGATGGGCCCCTGAAGAGCCGAAGAAGGAGAATCACGATGCGTATCAACATGCCCGTAACCAGTGTTGAAGTTCCTTTGCGTGACGACACGCTGATCGTTTCGAAAACGAATCTCAAGGGTCAGATCACTTATATCAACAAGGATTTTCTCGATATCAGCGGCTTCACGGAAGCCGAACTGATCAATGAGCCGCATAACCTTGTGCGCCATCCGGACATGCCGGCCGAGGCGTTTGAAGATTTGTGGAACGATCTGAAGGACGGGCGTCCGTGGTCGGGGATGGTCAAGAATCGCTGCAAGAACGGCAACTATTACTGGGTCTTTGCGACGGCCACGCCGACGCGTGAAAACGGGCAGATTACCGGTTACATGTCAGTGCGGCGCAAGGCGACGCAGCAGCAGATTCAGGCTGCCGATGATGCTTATCGGCTGTTCCGTGAAAAGAAGGCAGGGGGGCTGCGCATCAGTCATGGCGCGGTCGTCAAGGGCAGGGACGGCGTGTTTGCCAAGCTTTCGCTGAAGGCGAAGATGGGGCTGGGCTTTGCTGCGGTGTTATCGGCACTGCTGGTTGTTTCAGTGATGGGGCTGTGGGGCATGGAGCGCAGCAATGATGCGATGAGCCGCGTGTTTCATGAAGGCCTGGAACCTCAGCAGGATTTATCCGTGCTTGCCAAGTTGATGTCCGACAACCGCACACAGGTGCTGCTGGCCCTTCAGCATGACCCCGACGGTGCTTATGCCAAGTTGCATGACCATTCGCTTGATCTTCATCTTGGTATCATCGACAAGAACATTGCCGAGGTGAGCACGCATTGGGATAGCTACATAAAGACCGTGCGTTCGGATGAGGGTCGGAAGCTTGCCGATGCTTACGCCGAGGCACGTAAGCGTTACATGACGGAGGGGCTGCTGCCGGCGAGGGATGCGCTGGCAACGGGTAAATTTGCCGAGGCCAACCTGATTCTGCTCAAAAAGATCAACCCGTTGTACACCGACGCTTCACAGAAGCAAGTTGGCCTTGAGAGTGCGCTTGCTGCTGCGGCGCATCATCAGGATGATCTCAGCGATCAGCAATTCAGTTCGGTGCGAATGTGGATACTGTTGCTGGTTGCTGCGGCCTTGCTGGCCGGGGGGGCCATCGCCTGGACAATCCTGCGTTTAGTCATGCGTCCGCTCGATACCATCGAGTCGACTTTTCAGTCGCTTGCGCAGGGAATCTATACAAACAATGTCGAGGTTTCCCGTGACGACGAACTGGGCAAGGTGTTGCAAGCCTTGCAGTCGATGCAGATCCAGCAGGGCTTCAACGTGGCCGAGCAGCAGCGGGTTGCGGGCGAAAACCTGCGCATCAAGATTGGCCTCGATAACGTGGCGACCAATGTGATGATCGCCGACGACGGCCTGAACATCATCTACATGAACAAGTCTGCTGACGAGATGTTCAGCCGGGTCGAAAGCGATCTGCGCAAGGATCTGCCGAACTTCACCGCAGCCAAGCTGATCGGCACCAACATCGATACCTTCCACAAGAATCCGGCGCACCAGCGCGGCATGCTTGAAAAATTGAACGGTACGCATCGTGCCAGCTTCGTCGTTGGCGGGCGTTCATTCAATCTGACGGTGACGCCGGTAATTAACGATCGTGGGCAGCGACTTGGTACGGCGGTGGAGTGGCTGGACCGCACCAACGAAGTGGCGGTGGAGAACGAAGTGGCGACCATTGTGGCGGCTGCGGCTAATGGCGACTTCACGCAACGCGTGGTGACCGAAGGCAAGGAAGGTTTCTTCCGCAAACTGGCCAATGACCTGAATCAACTGCTTGATACCAGCCAGCGTGGTCTGGATGAGGTGGTGCATATGCTGGGTGCCCTGGCCAAGGGGGATTTGACGAAGCGGATTGAGACTGAGTATGCCGGTACGTTCGGGCAGCTCAAGAACGACTCCAACGCCACTGCGGAAAATCTTTGCGAGATCGTCGGTCAAATCAAGAATGCAACCGATGCCATCAATACGGCTGCCAAGGAGATTGCCAGCGGGAACCAGGATCTTTCCTCACGTACCGAAGAGCAGGCGAGCAGTCTTGAGGAAACGGCGTCGAGCATGGAGCAACTGACGAGCACGGTGAAGGTGAACGCCGACAATGCACGGCAAGCCAGTGAATTGGCCGGCAACGCGCAGCAGATTGCTGAAAAGGGCGGTGTCGTGGTTGGTCAGGTGGTGAGCACCATGAGTTCGATTCATCAGTCGAGCAGCAAGATTGCCGATATTATCGGTGTGATTGACGGCATCGCCTTCCAGACCAATATTCTTGCCCTTAACGCGGCGGTGGAAGCGGCGCGTGCCGGCGAACAAGGCCGTGGCTTTGCGGTGGTGGCGACTGAAGTGCGCAGCCTTGCGCAACGCAGTGCCGCAGCGGCGAAGGAAATCAAGGGGTTGATTGCCGATTCGGTTGAAAAGGTCGAGAACGGTAACAAGCAGGTCGATCAGGCCGGGCGAACGATGGAGGAAGTGGTCAGCAGCATCAAGCGCGTTGCCAAAATCATGAACGATATCGCCGAGGCCAGTCGTGAACAGAGCGCCGGTATCGAGCAAATGGGTTTGGCGGTCAGTCAGATGGATGAAGTGACTCAGCAGAACGCGGCGCTCGTCGAGCAGGCTGCGGCGGCCGCTGAAAGTCTTGAGGAGCAGGCGCAGTCGCTGGCGCAGTCGGTCTCCGTGTTCCGATTGGCCGGCGGGCAGCAAATAGCCTTGCCCGGCGCGGCGCCCGCGGTGCACACCGAGCAGGCGGCGCTGGCCGACAGGTCAAGCCGCTTTACCGCGCAGCGCAGTGGCCAGAAGGCCGTTGTGAAGCTGTCTGCATCGCTTGACGATGAATGGCATGAGTTTTAAGCAATGTCCAAGAAAATCAGAATTGAGGCAGAGTCATGATCGAGCCAAAGCGCAGCTTCGGCGCAGCAGCGCCGCAGGAATTGCGTGAACGTGAGTTTGTATTTTCTTCCGCAGATTTCGAGCGGGTACGCAAGCTGATTTACCAGCATGCCGGCATTTCCCTGTCAGACGTCAAGCAGGATATGGTCTATAGCCGCCTGGCGCGCCGTCTGCGTGCGACCGGCTTGAAGACCTTTGCCGAATATCTGGCGCTGCTGGAGAGGGATGATAAGGATGAGTGGGAGAAATTCGTTAATTCGCTGACGACCAATCTCACCTCATTCTTTCGCGAGCCGCATCACTTTCCGATTCTCGCCGAGCATCTCAAGAAATTGCCGGGCGGCTCACCGATCAGGATATGGTGTTCGGCATCCTCGACCGGCGAGGAGCCTTATAGCATCGCTATGACCGTCGTCGAGACCTTCGGTAATTTCAACGTGCCGGTAACGATCATGGCGTCCGATCTGGACACCAATGTGCTGGCCACCGCAGAAAAGGGGGTTTATCCGCTGGACCGGGTCGAGAAAATTTCCCCCGAGCGCATGAAACGGTTTTTTCTCAAGGGTTCCGGTTCGCAGGACGGCTATGTCTGTGTCCGTCCGGAGTTGCGCCGGATGATCAGCTTTCAGCGACTTAACCTGCTTGATCCAAGCTGGGCGGTGCGTGGACCGCTCGACGTGATCTTTTGTCGCAACGTAATGATTTATTTCGACAAGCCGACACAGTACAAAATCCTGTCGCGTTTCGCGCCGCTGATGCACGAGCATGGGCTGTTGTTTGCAGGTCATTCGGAGAGCTTTCTGCACGCTGCTGACTTGTTCCGCTCGCAGGGGAAGACCGTTTATGAACTCGCGCGCAGACCGCGCTAGCGCTGCCAACGGTACTACGCCGTCCGAGTCGGGGGATGAGCACGGTTTCGTCGAGCACTTGGCGACCAATCTTTACTTCGACCGGCACTTTGAGTCGCAGGCGGCCAAGGTACTGCCTGGCGAGTACTATGTTACGCGCCGCAACATGTTGCTGGTCACGGTGCTCGGCTCGTGCGTCACTGCCTGCATACGGGACGTGGATTCGGGGATCGGCGGCATGAACCACTTCATGCTTCCGGAAGAGGCGGGTGGCAACGTGATCAGCACTTCGGCCCGCTACGGCACCTTTGCTATGGAAGTCCTGATCAATCATTTGCAGAAGCTTGGCGTGCGGCGCAACCGGCTGGAGGCCAAGGTATTTGGCGGCGGGGCCGTGATGGAGAGCCTGGTCAGTACCAATGTGGGTTCGCGCAATGCCGAGTTTGTTCTCGAGTTTTTGAAGACCGAGAAAATTCCGATCGTCGCCAAGGATCTGCTCGATTCCTACCCGCGCAAGGTTTATTTCTTCCCGCAAAACGGGCGTGTGCTGGTACGCAAGCTGCATCGGGTACATAACGACACCTTGTTTACGCGCGAGAAAGAGTACCGTAGCCGGCTTTCGACGACGAAGGTCGAGGGCGACATTGAATTGTTTACCTGAGGTGCGCGTGCACGGTTTGTGCCTTGTTTTCTTCTTGCATGGGTTTGCGTCATGACCATTAAAGTGCTGGTGATCGATGATTCGGCGGTAATGCGCAAGCTGTTGGTCGAGTTGATCAATAGCGCGCCGGATATCGAGGCGGTGGGTTCGGCACCTGATGCACTGGTGGCGCGCGAGATGATCAAGACGCTCAATCCCGACGTGCTGACGCTTGATGTGCAGATGCCGAAAATGGACGGCATCGAGTTCCTCGGGCGTTTGATGCGCCTGCGTCCGATGCCGGTGGTGATGGTGTCTTCCTTCACCGAGGCGGGTTCCGATACCACCCTGCGTGCGCTCGAGCTCGGCGCTGTCGACTTTATCGGCAAGCCGCGTATGGACAGTGTGCAGAGTACGGAAGAGTATGCGCAGGAATTGCTCGAAAAAATTCGTGCCGCCCATGGCGCTCGCTTGCGGCGCGCCGTGCCCGTTGCGGCGGCTGTGCCCGGCCTTGATCCGGCGCTCCCCTGCTCACCGGGGCGCCCGGTAAATATAGGGGGGAAGATTGTTTTTCTTGGCGCTTCGACCGGCGGAACCGAGGCGATCAAGGAATTCCTCATGGGCATTCCGACCGGTAGCCCTCCCATCCTGATTGTCCAGCATATGCCGGAAAGTTTTACCGCCTCTTTTGCGGCGCGCCTGAACACACTGTGCCCGGCTCACGTCATTGAAGCGCAGGGTGGAGAGCGCATCGAGTCGGGAATGGTGTACATTGCGCCGGGGCACTCGCATTTGCAGATCAAGCGAAGCGGTTCGGGGTATGTGACCGAATTGCTTAAAACGCCTCCGGTCAATCGCCATCGTCCATCGGTCGATGTGCTGTTTGATTCGGCTGCTGAACTGGTTGGGCGTAATGCCGTTGGAGTTATTCTGACCGGCATGGGCAAGGATGGTGCGCAGGGTTTGTTGCGCATGCGTCAGGCGGGGGCGCGGACTTTCGGGCAGGATGAGGCGAGTTGCGTGGTTTATGGCATGCCGCGGGAAGCCGCGCTGGTCGGTGCAGTGGAGGAGGTTTCCGGTCTGGATAGTATCGGACGGCGGGTGCTGGCGACTCTGGGCAGGGCGGTGGCATAAACTGCAATCTGCGAGTACATTATTACCTAAGTCATACAAGGGGCTGTTATGCAGACGAATACAAGCATCAAGGATGGTAAGGCTGTGGTTGCGCTGACGGGGCGCTTTGATTTTAACGCGCATCGTGATTTCCGTTCGGCGTATGAGCCGTTCATGGATAGCCCGGAGGCGCGTTCGATCACCATCGATCTTCGCAGCGTCGAATATCTCGACAGTTCTGCCCTCGGTATGTTGCTTATGCTGCGTGACAAGGCGGCTTCGGCAAAAAAGGATTTGTTTTTGGCAAACGCTCAGGCAGGCGTCAAACAAGTGCTGGATATTGCCAACTTCGGCAAGTTGTTCCAGATTGTTTAGGCATGCTGCAGTTGGGAAAACTAAAGTGACGGCCGTTTCAGCCGTAGACGTGCCGGATGGCGGGGAAAATCATAACCATATCGGAGGCTTGAAATGAACGGAGTGGCATGGAGGCTTCGTGCGGCAGCCTTGCTGCAGGTCGCGGTTGCTGCGCTGTCTGCCTGGCTGGCCGTCAATGTCTTCGGCGGTGGTGTGCAGGGCTGGAGCATTGCCTTCGGTCTGCTTGTCGTGGTTGCCATCG
>CAJAHZ010000478.1 GCA_903939665.1 uncultured Pseudomonadota bacterium
GCTCCTTGCGGTAGGAATCGTTCCGCGCATGGTGGAGAACGGGCTGGAAGCGCTGCATCTCCTCGACGAGTCCGGCCCCGCTGCCTTTGATCTGGTCCTGATGGACGTCCAGATGCCGGTGATGGATGGCCTCACGGCCACCCGCGAACTGCGCAGCCGGAGCGGTTTCGAGAAACTGCCGATCATCGCGATGACGGCCCACACCATGGCGCACGAGAAGGAAATTGCGGTTGACGCAGGCGTCAATGACCACATCGGCAAGCCGTTTGACAACGCCAGTTTTTATCGCACCTTAGCGAGGTGGATACCCAAGGAAAAGCAGATTGCCGCGCTGGCGGCAGAGGCCTTGACTGCAAGCGCACAGCCCCACGCCGCGGCGGGCGGGGCGCGAAGCCCCTTGCGCGGCATCGATTTTGCCGCAGGCTTATCGCGTTTTAACGGCAAACAGGATCGTTACCGCCACTGGCTGACGGATTTTGTGGCGACAGCCGCCCAGTTGCCCGAGCAGGTGCGCGGCGATCTCGCCGCAGGGCAGCCGGATAAGGCAGCCAAGTTGGCGCATGCCTTCAAGGGCCGCGTCGGGATGCTCGGCATGGTCGATCTGCACGTGGTTGTTTCGGCGCTGGAACTTGCCTTGCGCGATGGCAGCCCGGCGGATGGCTTGCTCTCCTCGGTCGAGCGCATGATCGTTCAGACACGCGATGAATTGGCGAAGGTCCTGATTGCCGGCAAGGACAGTGAACTGGCTGGCGAGCAAGACTTTGAAAAAGTGGTCTGGCGCGATGCCTACAGTATTGGCGTGGCGGATCTGGATCGGCAGCACCAGGGGCTGATCGCCCTGATCAATCAGCTGGTCGACTGCCGGGAGGCCCAGAGTGCGGGGTCGTCAGCCGTATTTCACGAAATCCTGTCCGGCCTGTTTGACTATGCACAGGTTCATTTCAAGGCCGAGGAAGCACATCTGCACCTGATCGGCTACCCCCAGATTGCTGCCCACGAACTGGAGCACGCCGTTTTTGTCGAGACCGTGACCTCGTTCAGCCTGGCTGCCGTTGGCGGCGTTCTGGATCTGGCGGGGGTGCATCGTTATTTGCGGGAATGGTTGCTGGGTCACATCCTTGAGTCGGATATGCAATATCGCCGCTTCACCGAAAAAAGCGATCTGGCCTTGTAACGCGGGCCGTTGAATAGCTATGCCCTGCGCGCAGCCCTCGCTCTGCCCCTCGTGTCGCACACCCATGCTGACGCGCCGCTTCGAGCGCAAGATCAGTGGCGAGGTCGAGCTTGATCTGTGCTTTGCCTGTCAGGGCATCTGGTTCGACGAGTACGAAAGCCTGCAACTCGCACCGGCCAGCGTCATCGTGCTGTTCAAGCTGATTCACGAACGTCGCGACGAGCAGAGTCTGCCGCTCGCCAGCGTTTTGCGTTGCCCGCGCTGTGACGAACGACTGATCGCATCGCAGGATCGCGTCAAAAGCGGATTGTTTGTCTACCTGCGCTGTCTGCAGCAGCATGGGCGCTTTATCACCTTTGCCCAGTTCATGATCGAAAAGGGGTTTGTGCGTCAGCTGAGCGGTGCCGAGATCGATCAGCTCAAGCTGCGTATCGGCGTGGTCCGCTGCACCGGCTGCGGTGCGCCGGTGGATATCCGCGTGGACAGCGTCTGCAGCCATTGTCGCGCGCCGATTGCGATTCTTGACGCGCAAGCCGTCGAGGCGGCGCTCGCCGGCTATCAGCAGCTTGCGATGCGGCAAGTTGCTGCGCCAACGCCGGAGGTGCTGGCTGAAACGATATTGTTCCACGAACGCGAACGCAGCAAACGGCAGCGCGAACAAGGTGTCGCAGAAGGTGCCGATCTTGCAGACCTGCTGCTCGATGGCGTGGCGATGCTCTGGAACAGCATCGACTGATCGCCGTCGCCACGCCGTATCGTTGCCTTATGGCATCCGGGCGCGCTGCGTTAGAACCACGAGCAGGCAGAAGCAGCCGAAAACCATCGCCGCCGTTCCCGCTTGCAACAAGGTTCCGGTCTGAAAACCGCCGATCCAGAAAGCGCCGGCCAGGCGAGCCCCAACACCACCCAGGCAGAGCAGCGCGCCGCCTGCGCCAGCGAGCCATCCGAGCTTAAGCAAGTTATCCATTTCTTCTCCTGTTGATTGTTGATTGTTGATCGTTGATTGTGGCCTGACGGTCAGTGGAGGATACCCGAAAGTATTTCCGGCCAGCGGGATTGGCTGACTCAGCCGGCAGGGCGTTCTTCGCGTCGTCTTCCGAGCAGTGCGTTGGCGATGCGGAACAGGCGGGCTTTCGCCGCGTCGGGCCGCATTCCCTCGGTCAGCGGCAGGGCCAGTTCGGCAAGTTCGTCGGCGCGTGCGTCGGTGAGTGTTGCAGCGCGCTGGCGGTATTCGAGCAGCGCGCGTTGCTCGGCCAGCGTGAGCGGAAACGGCGGCATTTCAGCCTCGTAGAAATCGTCTTTGATCACGGGCAGCGGGGTGTCGCTGCGATAGACGACGACTGTGCCGGCGAGCAGGTCGCCGAGCCGCTTGCTGTCTTCGTTGAGCCACATGGTGAGCAGGCCGCAGGCGTAGCCGAAAGGGAGAAAGTCGACAAAGCGCAGGGTGTTGCGGGCAAACGAAGCGCCCCAGCCGATCGGCGTGCCGTCGTCGTGCAGGACGAGCAGATTGGACAGCTTCTTGCCCGGCGTCGCGCCGCGCCAATAAACCTCGAAAATCACCGGGTACAGCCATTCAAGGATAAAGGCGATGAGCAAGGCAAGGCCAGAACCGAGGCGGCCAAATTTTGCCACGATCATCAGGACGGCAAAGAAAATGACCACACGGATGACGAAATCAAGCAGCCAGGCGCGTGCCCGGACCGTTGGTCCGGCGATCCGCAGGTTCAGTTCACAGCCTTCCGGCGTGGCGACCCGCCGCACCGTGTCGAGCGGTGCGGCGATGGGTTGAGTGGCGGCGTGGGTCATCAGCCTTCAGCGACGAAGATTTCCTTGTACGAAACGTAGGTGGAGCAGATCATTGTCGGCGCCAGTACCAGCCAGCCGAGGGCCAGGGGGATGGAGGCAACGATCGCCAGAACAAAGCCGATGATTCCGTAAAGCAGGAAGGGCATCATGTTGCGCAAGCTGCCCTGAAAGCTCAGTTTCATTGCCGGAATGGCCGCCAGGTCGTTGAGCATGACGAGCGCCGGGGCGAACCACATCGACATGACGAGCGGAACGCCGAGTCCGAGGCCGAGCAGAACAGCGAGCATGATGGTCGAGAAGGCGGCGCCGGCACCGACCTTGCCGCCCATCATCGCCGCACCGATGCCGCCGCCGAGGCCCAGCGCAAAAACGCCAAGCACAATCACGACGACACCAACCAGA
>CAJAHZ010000479.1 GCA_903939665.1 uncultured Pseudomonadota bacterium
GAATGGACAATCACGCAGCAAAGCGTGTTACACAGCCATTGCGTACCCTGCGTTGCGGCGAGATACTGGCGTCAGCCCTCGCCGATACGCTGCAGGGGCTGTGTGGACAACCGGGCGCATCAATGCGCCTATAGGAGAGAACGGATGTTGCGAAGGAAGTGGGTGCTGACACGGGTCTTTCTGCTTGCCGCGCTGGCCTCGGCAAGTGCCGGCGCGGCGCCGCTTAAGATGCTGGGCTTTGACGACATGTCGTGCAAGGCGTGGGTGCAGTCGAAGGACGA
Source organism: uncultured Pseudomonadota bacterium (assembly GCA_903939665.1). Lineage (GTDB taxonomy): Bacteria > Pseudomonadota > Gammaproteobacteria > Burkholderiales > Rhodocyclaceae > CAJBIL01. The sequence goes on from CAJAHZ010000479.1 coordinate 282, forward strand.
TGCCGAGCTGCGCAAACAGTACGTTGCGTGGGGCCGCGGTTTTCTCACCGGGCACAATTACGCCAATCAAGGCCATCAGGTTTCGGTGGTGTCAGCGGGAACGGTCGAACTCTACATCGAGCGCTACTGCAATGAAAAACCGCTTGGCCAGTTCTCCGACGCCGTGTTGCGCATGAGCGACCAGTACGCGGGCCGCGACGCGCCGATCAGCAAGTAGCAGCGTCAAACCGACGGACCGTTCTTTTGGCCCGATTGAGCGCTCAGTCGCGGCACATGCGGCGGATCTCGTCTTCCTTGATCGCCATTTCCACCTGCAGCAGAACGGCGTCGACATCGGCGAGGTGTTCATCGGCTTTGACATAACCGGTCAAGGGCAGCTCCGGCGTCAGCAAGCCGCTTTCGTAGTGCCCCCAGATTTCCTTGCCGAACTGGGTCTCCTTCAGTGCTGGGGCAAAGGTGCTGAAATAGGTGCGCAGGTTGATTACGTCACGCTCGAGCATTTCGGCGGCGTTGCTGTTGCCGGCTGCGTCGACCGCCTGTGGCAGGTCGATGATCACCGGGCCGTTGGCATCGACCAGGATGTTGTACTCGGAGAGGTCGCCGTGAATGATACCGGCACAGAGCATGCGCACCACCTGATTGACCAGTGTGGCGTGATATTCGAGCGCCAGTGCCTCGCTGAGTTCGATATCGTTCAGGCGCGGTGCCGCATTGCCTTCGGCATCGACCACCAGATCCATCAGCAGCACGCCCTCAAAACAGAGGTGCGGCTGCGGTACGCGCACGCCGGCAGCCGATAGGCGGTACAGGGCGTCGACCTCGGCGTTCTGCCAGGTTTCTTCCTGCATCTTGCGCCCGTAGCGGCTGCCTTTTTCCATGGCACGCGCCTGCCGGCTGTTCTTGACCTTGCGGCCTTCCTGGTACGAGGCCGCCTTGCGGAAGCTGCGCTGGTTGGCCTCCTTGTAGACCTTGGCGCAGCGGATGTCTTCGCCGCAGCGAACGACGTAGACGGTCGCTTCCTTGCCGCTCATCAACTGGCCGATCACTTCGTCTATGAGGCCTTCTTCGACGAGTCCAGCAAGTCTTTTCGGGGTTTTCATGGGGCGCTTGGGCCTTCGCTTGGTCGGGTGGGCAGTGTTGAAACAAAAACGCGCTTTGCAGCCGCGCTGAGCTGTTTGACCCGGTATTCTGCCTTCAGTGCGCTCGAATGGTCCGGATATTCGATGCTGGCCAGCAGCCTGGCCGGCGGGTGCGCCCGCGTGTAGCGGGCGCCCTTGCCCGCCGCGTGCGCGGCGTAGCGTGCGGCGACATCGACGGCAATGCCGGTGTAGATGCTGCCGTCCCGGCACTCGATCAGGTACAAGGTCCACGCGCCTTGGCGATTGGGTTTGTCCTTTGCGCCGTCTGGTTTTTCCGCCATGCCGGTCATTCGGGGGCTCAGGCTTCCGCCAGCTCTCCGCCGAGCGCATCGATCACGTCGTCAAGCAGACGCGCCACTTCGCCGGTCATCAGCGTGAAATCGAGGTCGAAACGCTCATCGGCGTTTTCGGCCTGACTGTCCGCCTGTTCCTTGAGAATGTCGAGGAAGGTCAGGCGCTTGATCTGCAGGTTTTCGTTGAGCACGAAGGAAATGCGGTCCCCCCAGGTCATCGCCAGCCGCGTCACGACCTTGCCGGCAGCGATGTGCTGGCGGATCTCCTCACCCTCAAGCGGATGCTTGGCATAGCGCACAGTCGCTTTTTCGGCCGAACGCAATTCGAGATCCTGATCGATCGTGAAGTGGCTTGGCGCTTCGCCGCCGGCTACCCAGCCGGTCATTGCCGCCGAGGGCGATAGCGTGACCTTGACCAGTTTGGCCGGCAGGCCATCGACCGATTTGCGCAGATGCTCGAGAAACTCCTCGGCCTTGGCCGGTGCTGCAGCATCGATTACCAGCCAGCCGTTGATCGGGTCGATCCAGCCAAAGGTGCGGCGCTGGCGGATGAAGGCGCGCGGCAGCAGCTCAAGCGTCATCTGCTCGCGCAGATCGCGCATTTCCTTACGCCCGACCTTGCGTCCCTCGGCTTCCTCGATCGCTTTCGCCTTGTCGCTGGCGAACTGCTTGACGACCGATGCCGGCAGCAATTTCTGTTCGGCGCCAAGCGCCAGCAGCCATTGATTGTTGACGGCATGAACCAGCGTGCCGCTCGCGCAAGGCGGCACCCAGCCGATGCTCTGCGCGTCGCTCGCACTGCAGCTTTGCAAGGTGAGGTGGGTGAGCTGGTCTTCCAGCTTGCGGGTATCGCTGGCCCAGTTTTTAGGCAGGCGGTAGATCTGAAGGTTTTTGAACCACATGGGGCGAACTCGAAAAAGTAGAGGATTCTATCGCTGAACCGATCGCTCAGGCGTTTGATGAACGCAATGCCCTCGGTTTCAGTTGCGCTGATCCAGCGTGATGATGATATTTCCCCTCTTGCGCCCGGTGTCGACGTATCTGTGCGCTTCGACGATTTGCGCGAGCGGATAGCGCCGGTCAATGAACGGTCGAAAAGTGCCGGCCTGAGCGAGGTCAGCGAGGAAGCGCAAATCCTCCGCGCGCTCTGCTGCCGGCCCGGCGATGATTTTCTTGCTGCTCGTCATCGACACCCAGGGAATCTGCAGCATGTCGGGCAGGCCACCAAAAACCAGAAGAAGGCGGCCTCCCTCCTTGAGCGAATTCTTGCTGCGGGAGAACGGGGTCGTGCCGACCGTATCGACAATAATGTCATAGGTTTTCCCGTTTCGCGTGAAGTCCGCTGACTTGTAGTCGATCACATGATGGGCGCCCAGAGACCTCACCAATTCCACGTTGGCAGTGCTGCACACACCCGTCACCTCTGCCCCGAAGTGTTTGGCCAACTGCACAGCGGCGCTGCCTACGCCGCCAGAAGCGCCATTGATCAGTACGCTTTCTCCGTGCCTAAGCTTCCCTCGCCTGAAGAAACTCAAGGCTGTGGTACCGCCAAAAGACATCGCAGCGGCCTCGTCGAAGCTCAGGTTGGGCGGCTTGATCGCAAGCGCCGCTTCTTCGGGCAGGCATTTGTATTCTGCGTGACAACCCATGGCGGCACCGCAAAATGCAAAAACCGGATCGCCAACTTTGAATAAACTGACGTTTTTACCGACCCGTTCAATTTCGCCGGCGAGCTCAGTACCCAGCACCGGTTGCCGCGGTCGCCAGACGCCGAACACCAGCCGCGCGATGAGC
>CAJAHZ010000480.1 GCA_903939665.1 uncultured Pseudomonadota bacterium
CCCGCTCGCAACCCGATATGCTGATCGCTGCCACCGCACAAGCCCACAACCTCACGCTCGTCACCCGTAACATCCGGGATTTTGATGGTTGCGGCATCGCACTGCTCGACCCTTTCTCTGCCTGACTTGAAACCCGTCCACAGACCACCCCTTTACAGATAATTTCTCCACCCTGCTTGCCCTACTATTTTTTCAGGAGCCCACCATGTCAAACATTCCCGCCAACCTCAAATACACCAAGAGCCATGAATGGGTCCGCGCTGAAGCCGACGGCACCCTCACCATCGGCATCACCGACCACGCGCAGGATCTGCTCGGCGACCTCGTTTTTATCGAGTTGCCGGATCTCGGCAAGGAACTCGCCGTCGGGCAGGAAGCCGCAGTCGTCGAATCGGTCAAGGCCGCTGCAGACGTTTATGCCCCGCTCGCCGGCACCGTCACCGAAGTCAACCAGGCCGCCGCCGATGCGCCGGAATCCGTCAACCAGGACGCCTACGCCACATGGCTGTTCAAGATAAAGCCCGCCAACGCGGCTGATGTCGACGCGCTTCTGGACGCCGCCGCCTACCAGCAGACGATCGACGCCGCCTGAGCCCTTCGCCCATTTTTGCCAGCACAGCCACGGAATACCTCATGCCCAACGCCAAGCCCCTCTCCGCCCTCGAACAGCGCGACGAATTCATCGCGCGCCATATCGGGCCTTGCCCGTCCGAAATTGCCGCCATGCTGGCGACGATTGGCACATCCAGCCTCGACCAACTGATCGAGCAGACGGTTCCCGCGGCGATTCGCCTGCCCGCACCGCTGGCACTGGCCGGCGCACGGACTGAAAACGAGGCGCTGGGCGCATTGAAGGCGATTGCCGGCAAAAACCGCGTCAACAAATCGCTGATCGGCATGGGTTACGCCGATGCCTTGACGCCCAAGGTGATCCTGCGCAATGTGCTTGAGAACCCGGGCTGGTACACGGCCTACACACCTTATCAGGCCGAAATCGCCCAAGGCCGTCTCGAGGCGCTCCTGAACTATCAGCAGATGGTGATCGACCTCACCGGCCTCGAACTGGCCAACGCCTCGCTGCTCGATGAAGCCACCGCGGCTGCCGAAGCGATGACCATGGCGCGCCGCGTCAGCAAATCAAAGTCCAACATTTTCTTCATCGACTCAGCCTGCTTCCCGCAGACGATCGACGTGATGAAGACACGCGCTGGCTTTTTCGGCTTTGAACTGGTTTTCGGCGCGCCGAAGGAAGCTGCCCTGCAAGAGGTTTTTGGCGCACTCTTCCAGTATCCAAACGACGAAGGCGAAGTCACCGACCTCTCCGGCCCGATTGCCGCCGTCAAATCACGCGGTGGCGTCACCGCCGTCGCCTCCGACCTGATGGCGCTGGTGCTGCTCAAGTCGCCGGGTGAAATGGGCGCGGATATCGCCCTCGGCTCGTCACAACGCTTTGGCATCCCGCTCGGTTTTGGCGGCCCGCACGCGGCGTTTTTTGCCACACGCGACGAACATAAGCGCTCAGTCGCCGGGCGTATCATCGGCGTATCGATCGACGCGCGCGGCAACAAGGCGCTGCGCATGGCCCTGCAGACCCGCGAGCAGCACATCCGCCGCGAGAAAGCCAACTCCAACATCTGCACGTCGCAAGTCCTGCTCGCCAACATGGCCGGCATGTACGCCGTCTATCACGGCCCCGCAGGATTGCAGGCCATTGCCTGCCGTATCCATCGTCTGACCGCAATTCTGGCCGAGGGCCTGCGCCGTGCCGGTGTCAACGTCCTGACCAAACAGTTCTTTGACACGCTGCGCATCGACCTCGGCACGCGTGCCCTCACGGTCTATCAGGGCGCCGTCAACGCTGGCTACAACCTTCGTCAGGCCAGCAATGGCGTCCTCGGCATCGCGCTTAACGAAAAGTCCTCGCGCGACGACGTGGCTGCGCTGATCAAGCTGATCGCGGGTATTGCTGTCGATATCGAGACCATCGACGCGCAGGTTCAGCAAGCCGACCCAACGCTGCCTGCGGCGCTGTTGCGCACCGACGCCATCCTCCAGCACCCCGTGTTCAATACCCATCACACCGAACACGAAATGCTGCGCTACCTCAAAAAGTTGCAGAACAAGGATCTGGCGCTCGATCACTCGATGATCTCGCTCGGCTCGTGCACCATGAAGCTGAACGCCACCAGTGAAATGATCCCGGTCACCTGGCCTGAATTCACCGACATTCACCCCTTCGCGCCAATTGATCAGGCTCAGGGCTACATGGAGATGATCGGCGGGCTGGAAGACTGGCTCAAGGTAATCACCGGCTTTGACGCCATCTGCATGCAACCCAACTCCGGAGCACAAGGCGAATACGCCGGTCTGGTCGCCATCACCCGCTACCACGCCAGCCACGGCGACAGCCATCGCAATATCTGCCTGATCCCGAAATCGGCACACGGCACCAACCCGGCTACTGCGCAAATGTGCGCCATGCAGGTCGTCGTCGTCGACTGTGACGACAACGGCAACATCGACGTCGAGGATCTGAAAGCGAAAGCAGCACAGCATTCAGCCAATCTGGCCTGCCTGATGATCACCTACCCGTCGACGCACGGCGTGTTCGAAGAGTCGGTAAAGGACATCTGCGCCCTCGTGCACGCACACGGCGGCCAGGTCTATATGGACGGCGCCAACCTCAATGCGCAGGTTGGCCTGACCTCGCCCGGCACCATTGGCGCCGACGTCAGCCACATGAACCTGCACAAGACCTTCTGCATCCCGCATGGCGGCGGCGGTCCGGGCATGGGCCCAATCGGCCTCAAGGCGCATCTGGCGCCCTTCATGGCCAATCATGCCGTACAGCCGATCAATGGCCCGCACCAGGGGCAGGGCGCGGTTTCCGCTGCGCCGTGGGGTTCGGCTTCGATCCTGCCGATCTCGTGGATGTACATCGCCATGATGGGCGGTGAAGGCCTCAAGCGCGCCACCGAGGTCGCCATTCTCAACGCCAACTACGTCGCCACGCGCTTGAATGCACATTATCCGGTGCTCTACACCGGCAAAAACGGTCGCGTCGCCCACGAATGCATCCTCGACATTCGCCCGATCAAGGCGGCAACGGGAATTGCCGAAACCGACATCGCCAAGCGCCTGATGGACTACGGCTTCCACGCCCCGACCGTCAGCTTCCCGGTGGCCGGAACGATCATGGTCGAACCGACAGAATCGGAATCGAAAGCCGAACTCGACCGTTTCATCGCCGCCATGATCAGCATTCGTGGCGAGATCAGCAAAATTGAGCAAGGGCACTGGCCGGCGGACAAAAACCCGCTCAAGCACGCCCCGCACACTCAGGCTGACATCATCGACGCCAACTGGGATCGCCCGTACAGCCGCGCCGAAGCGGTTTTCCCGCTGCCTTACGTCGCCGAGAACAAGTTCTGGCCGAGCGTTAACCGCATCGACGATGTGTATGGCGACCGCAACCTCTTCTGTGCCTGCATCCCGATGGACGATCTGGAATAAGGTTTGCAAAATCTCGCATGACACGAACCGGAACACATCAGGCAGGCTAGAATGCCAGTGACGCCATATCAGCGTAAATTTCACAGAGTGAGGATTCAACATGCCATACACGACCGACCTTCTCCAGGAATTGAACACATTGATACGCTTTGACCTGGCGACCAGTCAGCAGGGAATAAAGATTCACAAAACGGCTGAGGCGGCGGTTATTTCCGCGACCCAACGTCTGCATGAAAAAGGCCTGCTGACGCAGGTGGATGGCGGCTATCTGACCAGCCTTGGGCGGGAAGCGGCCGAGCACGCGCAGGCGGCTTTGACCATCCTTACATCGACGGCGGGCAGCCCGACCAAGGCAGATGAAGTTGCTTCGGCAATGGCGCAGTAGGTTGCCATTCGAGGCGGCATAAAGCTTCCTGACGAAACTAACGGCTCACAGTACAAACGACTGTGGGCCGTTTCCTTTTCAGTGAGCCAAACCCGCTGTCGCCTCTGAGCGACAGTATTTCCATCAACAAATCAGACACTTCGGGCGCCCGGCCAATCTGCTGTCGGCTTCGCCCGACACATCATCTCTCAACGGGCGACAGCAACCAGGCCAAGCACCTGATAAACATACCTTTTCCTGATCTGGCATGAAGCTGGCTATGGCCATGAACTCCGGCCACGCGTTGCGGCCGGTATTACTGAAGCCTGATCAAGGAGAAGCCATGCTCAACCGTCAAAACCTGTTCGGCAAACGCGAAGATACCCCCCTCGCCCGACCCCCTGTTCTGCAAACCCGCCCGACCCCACAACCCGTTGCACGGACTGACGCTGCTGCTGCCAGTAACGCAACGAGCATCTCACCCGGCACGGCCACAGCAGATCCGGCACGCAGCGAGAAACCAAAAACCGAAACGGTTACCGGCAGTCGCCTGATTGTCGGCCCTGATGTCAAACTTAAAGGCGCTGAAATCCTCGACTGCGATACGCTGGTGGTTGAAGGTCGCGTCGAGGCGACGATGGATAGCCGGGTGATCCACATTGCCGAAAACGGCTCTTTCAACGGCAAGGTCAGTATCGACGTGGCGGAAATTCATGGCTGTTTTGAAGGCGAACTCACCGTGCGCAGCCAGTTGCTCATCCACGCCACTGGCCGGGTCAGCGGCAAGATCCGCTACGGCAAGATACTGATCGACGAAGGAGGCCGCCTTTCGGGTGACGTTCAGTCACTCGAAGCCGACGAAAGTAAACCCTTTGTGCGCGGTGAGGCGGCGCCTGTCATGGCCATCCGCACAGCCAATACCGCCTGATACAGCCGGGATAGCCGCCTCGCGTTAGAGAGGCGGCATTGCCGAGCAACCCGGTGGGAATCGAACAACTCGGCCAGCATCTGGCGTCCCGCGTTGCCACCGGCCTGCCGGCCGCGCGGCTGCGCCTGAACCTGCCCGGTTTGCTTGTGCGCAACGGCGTAGTTTGACCCGTCGGCAACCACCGAGGATACTTGGGGATATTCATTTCCAGAGCGCCACAACATGCAGCTAAAGCTTCAGCGTTCAGTGGGCATCCGAG
>CAJAHZ010000481.1 GCA_903939665.1 uncultured Pseudomonadota bacterium
AACTGCAAGCAGGAAGTGGCCGAGGCAGAAAAACTGATGCGCAAGGAAGGCATTCGCTGGCTGGATTCGTCCACCAAATCGATCGAGGAAATCTCGACGACGATCCTGCAGGAAATCGATCTGGAACGTAACTGCTACTGAATTGCTGCTGATGTGCCGAGTTGCAGAGGATGCTTCACAGCCGCTGACGGACCGTTTCAAACAGGCAAACAGCAGCAGCAGCTGCTGCGTTCAGCGACTCGGTATTGCCCGGCATGGGAATGCGTACCTGCAGTCGCGCTGCGGCACTCACTTCCGGCCTGACGCCCTGCCCCTCATTGCCGAACACCCAGGCCAGGGGCCCTTTGAGATCCGCCGAATAAAGGGATTCCGGTGCATCCAGTGCCGTCACCACGCCTTGCCCGCGATAGCCGCCGAGAAAGCCAGGCAGATCGCAGCTTTCATGGATGTCGACCTGGAAGTGCGCGCCCATTGCGGCACGCAGGGTTTTCGGCGACCAGGCCTGCGCGCAGTCGGCGGAAAGCAGTATCTGTTTGAAGCCAGCGGCGGCGGCGCTGCGCAGGATTGAACCGACGTTGCCGGGGTCCTGCACGCCATCGAGCAATACCGCGTCGATTTCCTGATTCAGTCCATGCGCTGGCCGGGGCTGGGCAACGATGGCCATGATGCCGCTGGGTGTCTCAACCGTCGCCAAATCGTCGAACAGCACATCGGACAGAATAGTGATCGTTTTTCCGGCTTTGCCACTTTCCAGATAGCGGGAGATTTCCCGCCGCAGCGCGCCGCTTTCGCTGACCAGCACTTCAACCGGCTGGCCGCAATGCGCGACGTAGGCCTCGATCAGGTGCATGCCGTCGAGTATCGTTTGCCCGCTCTTGCGGCGCTCGCGGCCACTCTGACAAAGCTTTTTCAGCGCCTTGAAGTGCGGGTTGTCACGCGACGCGATGTGTTTCACAGGAGCAGAAGCTGAGCGACCGGCGCATAGCTGCGGCGGTGAATGGGGGTCACGCCATGCTCGCGCAACGCCTTGAGATGCGCTGCTGTCGGGTAACCCATATGGCGGTCAAAGCCGTAATGCGGATAGGCTGCGTGCATTTCGAGCATGCCGGCATCGCGCACCGTCTTGGCGAGGATCGAGGCGGCGGCAATTGAAGCCACCTTGCCGTCGCCGCCGATGATTGCTTCCGAGGTACACGGCAGCTTTGGGCACCGATTACCATCAACCAGCGCGTGGCTTGGCTGCATACCGAGCCCTTCGACAGCGCGCTGCATGGCGAGCAGGCTGGCCTGCAGGATGTTGATGCGGTCAATCTCTTCGACGCTGGCTTCCGCCACGGCCCAGGCAAGTGCCTTGGCGCGGATTTCGACAGCAAGCAGTTCGCGGCGTTTGGCCGAAAGTTTTTTGGAGTCGTTCAGGCCGGCAATCGGATTGGCCGGATCGAGAATCACCGCCGCGGCGACGACCGGCCCGGCCAGCGGCCCGCGCCCGGCCTCATCGATGCCGCAAACCAGCCCTTCAGGCTGCTGCAGCAAGGGCATTGTTGAGTACCGGCGGGGGCAAGCAATCGAGAATTGCAGCGGCGGCCTTTTCGGCAGTGTTCTGCTTCAGTTGCAGGTGAATTTCACGGAACACTTCGCTGATGCGCGCACTGCTTGCCTTGTCTGCGTAAAGATTGAGCAAGGCTTGCGAAAGATTTTCCGGTGTCGCATCGTCCTGAATGAATTCCGGGACAACAAACCTGCCCGCCAGAATATTGGGCAAGCCGACATAGGGCAAGTAACCCATGCGCCGCATCATGCGGTAGGAGAACGGCGCCATCTTGTAGGCGATGGCCATCGGTCGTTTGAGCAATGCGGCTTCGAGCGTGGCCGTCCCGCTCGCGACGAGGACCGCATCGGCCGCCATCATCGCTTCGTGGGCGTGACCGAACAACATGCGGATCGGCAACTCACGCGCGTTGCAGCGATAGAGCGCGGTCTCAAACAGCAGACGTGTTTCACGGGTAGCCAGTGGCACGAGAAAGAGCGCATCGGGCAACTGCTGGCTGATTTGGCGCGCCGTTTCAATAAAAACGTCGGCCATGTACTGCAGTTCGGACTGCCGACTGCCTGGCAGGAGTGCAAAAATCGGCTGTTTGTGCGACAGCTCAAGCACTTCGCGCGCCGCATCGCGACCGTCTTCAACGGGCAGCATGTCGGCCAGCGGATGCCCGACATAAGTCACCGGGATGCCCAGTTTCTCGTACAAGGGGGGCTCAAAAGGAAAAAGCGCCAGCACGCGCGACACCGCCGCGCCGATTTTGTGGATGCGCTCTCCGCGCCACGCCCAGATTGACGGACTGACGTAATGAATGCTCGGAATGCCGCGCTGCTTGAGGGTTTTTTCCAAGGCCAGATTGAAGTCAGGCGCATCAACCGCGATAAACACATCCGGCGGGTCGGCGAGCAGGCGGCGCTTGAGCTTGCTGCGAATGCCCGAAATCTCGCGGTAGTGCTTTAAAACTTCGACATAGCCCCGTACTGCAAGCTTTTCAAGCGGGTACCACGCGTCGAATCCCTGGCCGATCATTTTTGGGCCGCCAATGCCGTAGAAGACGGCGTTCGGCAGCTTTTCCTTGAGCGCGCAGATCAGATGGCTGGCCAGCAGATCGCCCGAAGCCTCGCCGGCCACCATGGCAATACGAACAACGCCCTGCCCACTTCCACTTCCTGCCGTCATCGAATGATGCCGCGCTTGGAAACCGCCAGAAAATCTAGGATCGGCTGGATTTCAGCGTGCGCCTTGACCTCTTCCTCCAGCTTGGCGCGTGCCTCGTCGAGCATCAGGCCCGATTTATAGAGCGTACGATAGGCGCGCTTCAGGGCCATCAGGGCATCCGGCGAGAAACCGCGGCGCTTCAGGCCTTCAGCGTTGATGCCGAAAGGGCTGGCAGTATTGCCGGCCGCCATGACGAAGGGCGGAATGTCCTGCAACACCACGGTTCCCACCGCTGTCATGCTATGTGCGCCGACGCGGCAGAACTGATGCACGCCGGTATAGCCACCCAGCACAGCCCAGTCATCGACATGGACGTGGCCGGCCAACTGCGCATTGTTGGCAAAGGTCGTTCGATTGCCCACCTGGCAGTCGTGCGCGATATGCACGTAGGCCATGATCCAGTTGTCGTCGCCAAGCCGGGTGACACCGACATCCTGCGCCGTGCCGAGGTTGAAGGTGCAGAATTCGCGAATGGTGTTACGGTCGCCGATCTCCAGACGGGTCGGCTCGCCGGCGTATTTTTTATCCTGTGGCACTTCGCCGATCGAACAGAACTGGAAAATCCGGTTGTCGCAGCCGATACGGGTATGGCCGGAAATCACGACATGCGGACCAATGCTTGTATTGTCGCCGACTTCGACATGCTCGCCGATGATCGAATACGGTCCAACGGCGACACCCGCGCCAAGCTTCGCGCCGGGATGAATGATTGCGGTGGAATGGATCATACGTTTGTCGTCAAGCCACGTCGCGCTTGGCGCACATCAGTTCGGCCTCGGCGACGATCTCCCCGTCGACGCGGGCTTCCGCCTTGTATTTCCAGATACCGCGCATCTGCCGCTTGATTTCGACATGCAAGTGAAGCTGATCGCCTGCCGTCACCGGTTTCTTGAAACGGGCCCCGTCGATGCCGACAAAATAAAAGACCGAATTGGCGTCCGGCTTCGACCCCATGGTCTTGAACGAAAGAATACCGGCGGCCTGCGCGAGCGCTTCCATGATCAACACCCCGGGCATGACGGGATGGTGCGGAAAATGGCCGACAAAAAACGGTTCGTTGATCGTAATGTTCTTGTATGCATGGATGGATTTCCCCACCTCGAAGTCGACAACACGGTCGACGAGCAGGAAGGGATAGCGATGCGGCAAATGCTCAATTATTTCGTGAATATCCATTGCATTCAAGATGATTTCTCCATTTGTTCGAGTTTTTTCTCAAGCTCTGCAACGCGTTCGGCTAGCTTTGCCAGGCGCTTGATCTGTGCTGCGTTCTGTAGCCAGGCATCATGCGCTTCGAGCGGGTAGATGCTGGTGTATTGCCCCGCTTTGCGCAGACTCTTGGTGACCATTGAGCCGGCAGAAATATGTACGTCATCGGCAAGATCCAGATGGCCAATGATCATACCGGCACCGCCAACCGTACATCGCCGGCCAATTTTCGTGCTTCCGGCAATACCGACACAGCCGGCCAATGCCGAATGGTCGCCAATCGTCACGTTATGCGCTATCTGAATCTGATTGTCGATCTTGACGCCGTCGCCAATCACGGTGTCGTCAAGCGCTCCGCGATCGATTGACGTGTTCGCGCCAATTTCGACGTCGTCGCCGATAACGACGCGACCGATCTGCGGAATTTTAATCCAGTGCTCACCTTCCTTGGCAAAACCAAAGCCGTCGCCGCCGATCACCGCACCAGCCTGAATCACTGCGCGCTTACCGATGACGCAATCGCGATAAATCACCACATTAGGGTAAAGCAGAGAGCCTTCGCCAATGGATACTCCATCACCAATGACACAGCCCGGATAAACAGTAACGTTCTCGCCAATCCTCACGCCTTCACCAACGACAGCGTTTTCACCGATACTGACCGACGCAGGGAGCACCGAATGCACCACTGCAGTCGGATGAACTCCTGGCGCTCTTTGCGGCAAGGGATTAAACAGCGCAACAACCCGTGCGTAATAGGCGTAGGAGTTTGAATGGACGATGCGCGGCAAGGAAGTTTCTGCCGCAAACAGTGGCGGGACAATGACAGCCGTCGCCCCGGTTGTCTGCAACTGTTGCCGGTATTTCGGATTGGCCAGAAAGGCAATCTGCCCAACACCGGCCGAAGCCAGCGTACCAACCTGCGACACAATGACCGAACCATCGCCCTCAAGCGTACCGCCAAGGCGGGCGACGATTTCGTCTAAGCGCAGACCACCTTGCACATAGACCTCTTTACTTGGCGTCTTTACTCTCGGACAGCGCCTTGATGACCTTTTCGGTGACATCGAGCTTCGGGCTAACCCAGACAACGTCCTGAACGATCAAATCATATTTTTCCGCTTCGGCGAGTTGCTTGATTGCCTTGTTGGCCTTCTCGATAATCGCGGCATTTTCTTCGTTTTGACGCAGATTCAGGTCTTCACGGAACTCACGCTGCTTGCGCTGAAACTCGCGCGACAACTCGTTAAGATCCTTCTCCTTGGTACGACGCTCCGATTCAGCCATCGTCACCGCATTTTTCTCAAGACCTTCCTGCATCGTCTGCAGTTGCTTGGCCATGTGCTGCAGATCCTGATCACGCTTGGAAAACTCCTGTTCGATCTTCTTCGCAGCTTTTACAGCAGCCGGTGCATCGCGGAAAATACGCTGGGTATTGACGTAACCGACCTTGAGTTCTACCGCGAACGCGGAAGATACAGACAGCGATGCCATCAAAGCCATCAGCAAGATGGCAATTTTCTTGTTCAAGCTATTTCTCCTGAATTAAAAGGTCTGTCCCATCTGGAACTGAAAACGCGCAATCTTATCACCGGATTTATCATTGAGCGGCTGGGCAACACTGAATTTCAAAGGCCCCATCGGCGAACTCCAGGCAGCGGCAATACCTGCGGAGGTACGTATCCCGCCGCCATCAGTTGTATTTTTGTCGCTCGAATACACCTGCCCAGCATCAAAGAATGGGCCAATGCGCACTGACTTGTCCAATCCGATGCCATAGAGCGGCACTAAGGCTTCTGCATTGAATACAACTTTCCGTGTGCCGCCGAGCCGAGTAACGACACCGGTGGATGACACCTCAGTTGGGCCGAGGCTGGCCGTATCATAGCCCCGTACCGAGCCCACGCCCCCCGCATTAAAGTTCTTATAGAAAGGCAACTCCTGCCCCGACATGCCACTGGCGGTACCGAGTTCTCCGTTGAGCATCAAGACCACATCGCTGGTTATGGGGAAGAAGCGTTGGTATTGATAAGTGGCCTTGTAGTACTTCAGATCCCCGCCGGGAAGTGCAACTTCAACTGCGGCGCGTTGAAATACCCCACGCGTTGGGTAAATTACGCTGTCCTTGCTGTCGCTGGCCCAACTGGCCGTTGCCGGCAACGAGAGATTCGAATTGCCGAATTTTGTTTCAAAATCCTTGTAACGCTGAGGAGTGTTCGGATCAAACGTATTTATATTGATAGTTGTGGAGTCAACCGCCAGTCCAACGCCAAGCATCTCTTTTTCCGCAAGCGGGAAAGCAAAACGAACACCACCACCGGTTGATTGCGTTTTGTATTCGTAGCCCAGCGAAGTCGGGTTCATCGTTCGATGGTATGCGTCAAAACCTTGGCTGACCCCATCAACAGTGAAATACGGGTTCGTATAACTGATACCAATAGTTCTGCTCAGCTTGCCGGTATTCAGTTGTAAAGCCAAGAATTTGCCACTACCAAAGAGGTTCGCCTGTGAAACTGAGCCTGAAAGAACGATTTTTTCTGCGCTCGAAAAGCCCGCACCAACCATAACGCTACCCGTCGATTTTTCAGTAACGTTTACGTTCACATCTACCTGATCTGTCGTTCCTGGAACAGGCGGAGTCTCAACGTTTACTTCGCCAAAATAATTTGTCTTGTCAATCCGCTGACGTGAAAGCGTCACGCGATCCGCGTCGTACCACGCACCCTCCATCTGGCGCATTTCCTGACGAATCACTTCGTCGCGCGTTTTTGAATTGCCTGTGATATTGATCCGTCGCACATAGGCACGTTTCCCCGGATCGACGAAAATGGTAAAAGCGACTTGGCGCTTTTCCTTATCAAGTTCCGGCGCCGCATTCACGTTGGCAAAAGCATAGCCTTGTGCACCAAACTTGTCACTGATCGCCTTGGTGCTCTCGTTCAGCTTTTCACGGGAAAAAACGTCGCCCGCTTTGATCTTGATTGACTTCTTGAACTCTTCCTCCGACAAAAGGAGGTCGCCGGCAAGTTTGATCGACGAAACGACATAACGCTCACCCTCAGTGATGCTGACCGTTATGTAGATTTCCTTTTTGTCGGGGCTGATCGAAACCTGCGTTGATTCGATATTGAACTCGAGATACCCACGGTTAAGGTAGTACGAACGCAGCTTCTCAAGATCAGCGGCCAGCTTTTGCTTCGAGTATTGATCGTTTTTCGTGTACCAACTGATCCAGTTGGGCGTTTGCAACTCGAACAATGCCTGCAGGTCCTTCTCCCGGAAAGCCTGCGCGCCAACGATGTTGATCTGCTTGATTTTTGCAGCATCGCCCTCATCAACATTAAAGTTGATCGACACGCGATTGCGCTCAAGCGGCGTAATGGTCGTAGTGATCGTTACGCCGTACTTGCCCCGGGACAGATACTGGCGTTTCAACTCCTGCTCGGCTCTTTCGAGCGTCGAACGGTCAAAATTACGTGACTCGGCAATGCCGATATCCTTGAGACCTTTCTTCAGCTGGTCCTTGTCGAATTCTTTTAGACCAATGAAATCGATTTGCGCAATCGCGGGGCGCTCTTCGAGTGCAACAATGAGCACGCCGCCATCAATTTCGATGCGGACATCCTTAAAAAAACCTGTTGCAAACAATGCCTTGATCGCTTGCGCGGCCATTTCGTCGGTCATCGTATCGCCGACCTTGACCGGCAGATAACTGAAAACCGTACCGGCTTCCGTGCGTTGAATACCCTCCAGGCGGATATCCTTGACGGTAAATGGTTCGAAAGCGGAAGCGCCTGAGGCAAAAAGCGTGGCAATCAGACCTGCGAGCAGGTGTTTCTTCATAAGGTCAGCCGGAAATCAATCGATTGATATCATTGTAAAATGCAAACGCCATCAGCATCAGAAGCAGCGCCAGCCCGATTTGTTGGCCGATTTCCATTGTGCGTTCGGAAAGCGGTCCGCGCTTTATGATTTCGACGACATAATACAGCAAATGACCGCCATCCAATATCGGGATTGGCAGCAAATTCAATACGCCGAGACTGATACTGACCAAGGCGAGAAACTTCAGATAATAATCAAGGCCAAGTCTGGCCGACTGACCGGCGTAGTCAGCAATGGTTACCGGGCCGCTGATATTGCGCCACGAGACTTCTCCGGTGATCATTTTCCCGATCATGACCAGACTGAAGGCCGACTTGTCCCAAGTTTCCCAAACGGCCTTGCCCAGAGCAGCGATGGGGCCGTAGCGAACGGTCGTCATCAGATCGATCCGTGACTGGCCCGAGTCGGCGACGGATGCCCCGATTCGACCGATCTGACGCCCCCGTTCCTCGACGGCAATGGGCGTCACCCTCGCCATTACGTGCTGGCCGTCACGCAGGATATCAAAATCCAGTGGCTTCTCCGGCGATTGACGAACGGTTTGCACGACATCCGACCAAGTGCTGATGCGTTTGTCACCGATCGCCAGAACCTCATCCCCTGGTTGCAAGCCAGCGCTGGCTGCCGCGCTATCGGGGCTGATTTTGTCGAGAACCGGGCGGATTTGCGGTCGATAAAAACCGATCCCCATCTTCTCAAGCGCATCGCCTTCCCATCCGGACTCACGGGCCGACGAGACATCAAGGCGATGAATCGCGATCTCGTTACGCGCATTGATCACCTCAAGGTCGATCGAATCCTGCCCGACGGCGCGGCGAAGCAAGGCCCAGCGCATATCCTGCCAGGTCTCGACCGATTCGCCAGCAACCTTGAGCACTCTCTCGCCATTTTCGATCCCCGCAGCGGCGGCTGCGCTTGCGGCAACCGGCGCACCAAGAACGGGCCTCAACTCTTCAGTGCCGTGCCAGAAAACACCCCAATAAAGCAGGATCGCCAGCAAAAAATTGGCCAGCGGTCCAGCCACAACAATGGCCATTCGCCATAACACCGGCTGCCGGTTGAAACTGCGGTGAAGTTCATCCGGCGCAACATCGCCTTCGCGCTCGTCGAGCATCTTCACATAACCGCCGAGCGGGAATATCCCGATGGCCCATTCGGTCGCATCGCGACCGAATTTTCTTGACCAGAGCGCCCGGCCAAAGCCCACCGAAAACCGCAGAACCTTGACTCCGGCCCAGCGCGCGACGATGAAATGGCCAAATTCATGGACAATGATGAGACTGCCGAGCACAAGGGCAAAAGCCGCAAGATAATATAAAAAATTGCTCATGCTGAAGCCAACGCTTCCACAGCAAGCTCGGCCATCCGGCGCGCCGCCCGATCGGCAGCAAGCACGTTATCAAGCGACTCAAGTGGCGTCGCCGGCGATTGATTCATGACCAGTTCAATGACTCGCGGAATTGCCGTAAAGCTGATTTTCTCGTCAAGGAAGGCCTGTACCGCCACCTCATTTGCCGCATTGAGGCTTGCCGGCATGCTGCCCCCTTCATGCAGGGCGCGATAAGCCAAGGCCAGGCACGGAAAACGATCAAAATCGGGGCGCTCAAAGTCGAGAGAGGCAACGGCAAACAGATCCAGCGGGGCAACACCTGCCGTGATCCGTTCCGGATAGGCCAGTGCGTGCGCGATCGGCGTACGCATGTCCGGATTGCCGAGTTCCGCGATGACCGAGCCATCAACATACTGGACGAGCGAGTGGATGACGCTTTGCGGATGAATGACCACCTGGATCTTATCGGCTGCGACGTTAAAGAGCCAGTGAGCTTCAATCACTTCGAGCCCCTTGTTCATCATCGTCGCCGAGTCGACTGAAATCTTCCGCCCCATGCTCCATTTCGGATGCGCGCACGCTTGTTCGGGCGTCACCGACTCAAGTTCGGCCAGCGGAGTGTGGCGAAATGGCCCCCCCGAAGCAGTGAGCAGCAAACGCTCCACACCGCTACGTAACATATCACCTGAATAATCACTTGGAAGTGATTGAAAAATAGCATTATGTTCACTATCTATTGGCAGCAGCACCGCCCCGCTTTCACGCACGGCCCGCATGAAAACCGGACCTGCCATGACCAGCACCTCCTTGTTCGCCAGGAGGAGTTTCTTGCCCGCCACGGTCGCCGCCAAGGTCGGTTGCAAGCCTGCCGCGCCAACGATAGCGGCCATCACCGAATCCACTTCGGGAAGCGCCGCCATACGCACGAGGGCCTCAGGCCCATGCTCAACCTGTGTTACGCAAGCCACGGAGGCCAATCGCGCAGCCAGTTGCGCGGCCAACTCAGCATCGCGAACCACGGCATAAAGCGGTTGAAACTCGATGCACTGATCGAACAAGCGATCCACTTGGCTGTGCGCACACAGCGCAATCACCCGGTAACGCGTTGGATGCCGGCGGATGACATCCAGCGTGCTGACGCCAATCGAACCGGTCGAACCCAGGATGGTGAGATTTTGCAAAGTCATCGCAGCGGCGCTCAAGGCGGCATCCGCAACCAGACCAGGGCGACCAGCGGCAAAGTCGAGGTCAGGCTGTCGATACGATCAAGCACGCCACCGTGACCGGGCAGAACATTGCTGCTATCTTTCAGGCCTGCCTGGCGCTTGAGCATGGACTCGAACAGATCGCCGACCACACTGATCGCCACCAACAGAATCAGAACCAGCAGTAACAGGCCATCGCTGGCAGAAAGTGCGCTTGGCAGTTTCGACGAAAGAACGAAGCCATAGACGAGCACCACCAACCCGCCGCCGATCACGCCCTCCCAGGTTTTCCCCGGACTGATGCTCGGCGCCAATTTGTGCTTGCCGAAGGTACGACCGAAAACATAGGCGCCGATATCGGCCAGCCACACCACCGCCATGATGGCGAGCAGCGCAAGCGCACCGGCTTGTCTCAGCTGAATTAGCGCCAGCCAGGCGGGAAGGATCAGCAGGCCGCCGATCAGCAGACCGCTGAGCGAATTGGGCAAAGGCCAGCGGCGACTCATCCACAAGGGCACAACAAGCAACCAGAACGCCGCGGCAGGGATGTAAAACCAGCGCCCCAAGCCCCAGGCCGCGTCGGGCTGGGCGGCGCCAATGCCGATCGCCGCTGGATACAGCGCGGAAACAACACCGCAAATCAGCGCAAGCGCAATCCCAATAAAGATCCGCGACGAATTATTCCGCAGCTTCATCAGCGCCCCCCACTCCCAGGCGGCAACCGCAGCGACCAGCGTGACAAACGTCGCCCAGCCGGCAGGCGGCAGATAGAAGAGTGCCAGGAAGAAGATTGTGAAGAGGAAAACGGCGGTGATGACCCGCGTCTTAAGCATCGATTTGGCTGCTCGTTGCACTTGTGTTGTGCGAAGTATCCGACTCAACCTCTGGGATCAAGGGCTGCTGTTTTTCCACCAACTGTTCACTGGTTCGCCCAAAACGACGCTCGCGTTGTTGATAGGAGCCGATCGCGGCATCAAAGGCCGCCGAATCAAACTCTGGCCAAAGCGTGTCGGTAAAATACAGTTCAGAATACGCAAGTTGCCAAAGGAGGAAGTTGCTCACCCGCTCCTCGCCACCCGTTCGTATGAAAAGATCAGGCTCAGGCGCATAACTCATTGCCAGATAGGGCGCCAGATCAGCTTCGCTCCAGTTCCCCTGCTTTTCCGGCTGGGCAAGCGCCATGCGATTGACGGCCTGCAGGATATCCCATCGCCCACCATAGTTGGCGGCGATCGTAAGAGTTAACTTCTCGTTCCCTTCGGTTTTCGCCTCGGATGCACTAATCAGCGATTGCAGGTTCGCATCAAAACGGGACAGATCACCAACCACTCTGAGACGAACGCCATTGCGATGCAGTTTGGCGACTTCCTGCTGAAGGGCACGAACGAAAAGCTGCATGAGCAACGTCACCTCGTCTTCCGGGCGCCGCCAGTTTTCGGAGCTGAACGCAAAGAGGGTCAGATATTCGATCCCGCGCTCAAGACAATACTTGACGGTATCGCGTACCGTCTCGACGCCACGATGATGCCCTGCAACGCGCGGCATGAAGCGCTTCTTGGCCCAGCGACCGTTGCCGTCCATGATGATGGCGACGTGACGCGGCACCGCAGCGCTTGCTGGGATGTCCCGAGTGGAACTGGTGAAAATCGCCATCTGGCGTATCGGCCTGTATACCGTCAGACCGCCATCAACTCGGCTTCTTTCAGGGCGAGTTGCTTATCCACTTCGGCAACGTAACGATCGGTGAGCTTCTGGACGTCGTCTTGCGCGCGACGCTCATCGTCCTCGGAACACTCCTTGTTTTTGAGCAGTTCCTTTAACGTAGCGTTGGCATCACGACGCAGATTACGTAGCGCAACCTTTGTATCTTCACCTTCGCCTTTGACCACTTTGATCAGGTCACGACGGCGCTCTTCGGTCAGCGCGGGCATCGGTACGCGAATCAGGTCACCCTGAGACGCCGGATTCAGACCAAGGTCGGAATCACGAATGGCCTTTTCCACTTTAGGAGCCATCCCCTTTTCCCAGGCCTGTACGCCAATCGTCCGTGAATCGATCAGGCTGATGTTGGCTACCGTATTGACCGGCACCATCGAACCGTAATACTCGACTTGCACGTGATCGAGCAGGCCAATATGAGCACGGCCGGTACGCACTTTCGTGAGGTCGGTCTTGAGTGACTCAAGCGACTTCTGCATCTTGTGTTCGGTGCTGTTTTTGACTTCTGCAATCGACATATCAATCTCCTTCAGCAATACACCAGCGTGCCTTCGTTCTCGCCCAACACAACGCGCTTCAATGCGCCCTGCTTGAAAATCGAGAAGACATTGATTGGCAGCTTTTGATCACGGCACAGCGCGAAAGCAGTCGCATCCATCACACCCAGGTTCTGGGCGATTGCATCGTTGAAGCTGATCCGATCGTAGCGCGTGGCGCTTGGATCCTTCTTGGGGTCAGCCGTATAGATCCCATCGACCTTGGTTGCCTTGAGCACAATCTCGGCACCGATTTCCGCTCCGCGCAGCGCAGCAGCGGTGTCTGTCGTAAAAAACGGATTACCCGTACCTGCGGTAAAAATGACCGTCCGCCCCTGCTCCAGGTAGCGGATCGCTTTGCCGCGTATGTAAGGCTCGACCACCTGTTCGATATTCAGGGCCGACTGAACGCGTGAAACCATCCCGGCTGCACGCATTGCATCGTGCAAGGCCAGACCGTTCATCACGGTCGCCAGCATGCCCATGTAGTCAGCCTGAGCGCGATCCATGCCGGAAGCGGAGGCGGCAACACCGCGAAAGATATTGCCGCCGCCAATAACGACCCCGACCTGCACGCCCATGTCAACGACGCCCTTGATCTCCTCAACGATCTCCGCGATCGTCTGACGATTAATCCCGTAGGCATCGGCGCCCATCAGGGCCTCGCCTGAAATTTTGAGCAGGATACGTTTGAATTTTGGCGTAGCAAGGGTCATGGCCGTCAATCTCCAGCGGGTTTATTTCTGAGCGGCAGCGGCAGCCTGCGCGGCAACTTCAGCAGCGAAGTCATTTACCTTCTTCTCAATGCCTTCACCGACCATGAACAGTGTGAAGCTGGCGATCGAAGCGCCCTTCGCCTTCAGCAGTTGTTCAATGGTTTGCTTGCCGTCTTCCGCCTTGACGAAAACCTGGCCGAGCAGCGTCACTTCCTTGAGGAACTTCTGCACCGAACCTTCGGCGATCTTTTCGATCATCGCTTCCGGCTTGCCGGCTTCCTTGGCCTTCTCGATGGCAACACGACGCTCGCTGTCGATCAGGTCAGCCGAAACGCCGGATGCATCCAGCGACTTCGGCTTGGACGCAGCGATGTGCATGCCCAGATCCTTGCCCAGTTGCGCATCACCGCCGACCAGATCCAGCAGCACGCCAATCTTGGCGCCACCGTGGATATAGGAAGCGAGCTGACCTTTTGCCTCAACGCGAACAAAGCGACGAGCCGACAGGTTTTCGCCGATCTTGCCAACCAGCGCGCTGCGCGTCGACTCAACCGTGCCTTCAGCCAAAGGCAATGCCAACAGGGCGGCAACATCCGCCGGATTTTTGGTCGCGACCAGTTCAGCGCAATCCTTGGTCAGCTTCAGGAAATCATCGTTTTTGGCGACAAAGTCGGTTTCGCAATTGACTTCGATCATGGCGCCGAGTTTGCCGTCGCCAGAAATGTACACGCCAACCACGCCTTCAGCCGTGATTCGGGTTGCTGCCTTGCTGGCCTTGGAACCCAGCTTGACGCGCAGAATTTCTTCGGCCTTGACCATGTCGCCAGCGGCTTCGGTCAGCGCCTTCTTGCACTCCATCATCGGCGCGTCGGTTTTTTCGCGCAGCTCTTTCACCATACCTGCGGTAATTTCCGCCATTTTCATCTC
Organism: uncultured Pseudomonadota bacterium; assembly: GCA_903939665.1. Lineage (GTDB taxonomy): Bacteria > Pseudomonadota > Gammaproteobacteria > Burkholderiales > Rhodocyclaceae > CAJBIL01. Next base: position 14,286 of record CAJAHZ010000481.1, read on the forward strand.
CACTTGCGGACACGGCCGGAATTACCGGCCGCGCCTCGTTCAGAACAATACAAAACACACCGGACAGCTATGCTGATCAACAAGCACGGCCAGTCCACAAAGTCAGGAATTACTCTGCAGCTTCTTCCTCTTCGACAAAATCATCGCCGGAGGCAGCTGCAACGATTTCTTCGACAAACTGGCTGCGGCCTTCGAGAATCGCATCAGCGACACCGCGAGCGTACAGGCGGATGGCGCGCGAGGAGTCATCGTTACCCGGAATGACGTAATCGACGCCTTCCGGAGAATGGTTGGTATCAACCACGGCAATGACCGGGATGCCCAGCTTGTTGGCTTCCGTGATCGCAATCTTGTGATAGCCGACGTCGATGACGAACAGTGCGTCCGGCAGGGTGTTCATGTTCTTGATGCCGCCGATCGACTTCTGCAGCTTGACGAGCTCGCGCTGAGTCATCAGCGCTTCTTTCTTGCCGAGCTTCTCAAGGGAGCCATCTTCCACCATCAGTTCCATGTCCTTAAGACGCTTGGTCGACTGCTTGATGGTCTTGAAGTTGGTCAGCATACCGCCGAGCCAGCGCTGATCGACATACGAAGAACCGCTGCGAGCGGCTTCTTCAGCAAGGATCTCGCGCGCCTGACGCTTGGTGCTGACAAACAGAATATTGCCTTTGTTCGACGCCAGCTTACGCACGAAAGCCATGGCTTCGTTGTAGTTGGTGAGCGTCTTTTCAAGGTTGACGATGTGAATCTTGCTACGGGCACCAAAGATGTACTGCGCCATCTTCGGGTTCCAGAAACGGGTTTGATGGCCGAAGTGAACACCGGCCTCCAGCATTTGACGCATCGTTGCGGACATACTTGTTACTCCATAAGGGTTGAACCACCATTCGCCTACCTGCAGCCCGCCCTGATCTTTTGGCGGACACCCTTGAAGAACAGGCGAATGTGTGTAATTGACGTACCGAAACGGCACGCCTTGCGCGCCACCATGGCGCGCGTTAATTTCACCAGCACCGGCCAGCGAAACCCGGCGATTGTAGCACCGAACCCAGGGCAAATTCAAATCGGGCGTGCTTTCCGGATATTCGCCCCGGCGAACTGAACCACAGCGCCGACAAATTGCCTAAGCCCGCGGCTTCCTTTATTCTTCGCCCTCTCGACCCCTCCCACCTTTTTGCGCTCCGACCCGACAATATAATGAGCA
>CAJAHZ010000482.1 GCA_903939665.1 uncultured Pseudomonadota bacterium
ACGGCGAGAAACATTCCGAAGGTCCAGAACAGTGCGGTACTCCCTGCAGCGCAGATTGCAGCGACGATGCGGGTGATCCAGTTTTCCATTTTTTTTCCTGATGGTTGTTCAGTAGATGAAGCGTTCGCGCAGTTCGTCCAGATTCAACTCGTGCAATATTTTCTCCAGCCGTTCTTCGGCGTTCTTGCGTGGCGAGCCGGTGTGTTTGGCGATGATCAGCTCGTTTTTCATTGAGTGCTCCCAGCCGACCAGTTCAGTCACCGTCACTTGGTAGCCATGCGCTTCAAGCAGCAGGCAGCGTAGGGCGTTGGTTAGCTGGCTGCCAAATTCCCGGGTGTGGATCGGGTGGCGCCAGAGTTCGGAAAGCGGCGTCTTCGAGAACGACTCGTTCTTGTTCTTGCGCAGCACGCTGGCGACTTCGGCCTGGCAGCAGGGAACGAGCACGATGAATCGAGCTTCCTTTTGCAGGGCAAAGCGGATCGCATCGTCAGTCGCGGTGTTGCAGGCGTGCAGGGCGGTAACGATGTCGATCTGCTCGGGCAGCGCGGCCGAGTCGATTGATTCTTCGACGCTCAGATTGAGGAAACTCATGCGCGGAAAGTCGAGCCGGTGAGCCAGTTCGCGCGATTTCTCGACGAGCTCCTCGCGCGTTTCGATGCCGACAATGTGGCCACCGGGCTGCCCCTTGAAGAATAGGTCGTAGAGGATAAAGCCGAGGTAGGACTTGCCCGCGCCGTGATCGACCAGCGTCAGGTTTTCGTTGCCGGCCAGCAGTTCTTCGAGCAAAGGCTCGATGAACTGGAAGAGGTGATAAACCTGTTTCAGCTTGCGCCGGCTGTCTTGATTGAGCTTTCCGTCGCGTGTCAGGATGTGCAGTTCCTTGAGCAGTTCGATCGATTGCCCGGGCTTGATTTCAAGGGTGGCTGACAAGGGAATCCTGATGCGAAATGGCGGGAAAGGCGCATTTTAGCGTTTTAGTGCGCGCCATGCCGGCAGGGCGGCGAACAAATGGGATAATGTCACCCTTCTTTCAGGTTCTGACTCTTCATGGCTATTCAGTGGTATCCCGGTCACATGACTTCGGCACGCAAAAAAGCGGCCGAAACCATGGCCTCTATCGATGTGATCATCGAGGTGGTCGATGCTCGTCTGCCTGAAGCCAGTACCAATCCGGTGGTGCGCGAGTTGCGCCTGCAGCGCCAGCGTCCGTGCCTGAAAATCCTGAACAAGGCCGATCTGGCCGACCCAGCGGCAACCAAGGCCTGGATCGACTATTACAATCGGCAGGAAGGCGTCAAGGCGGTTGCGCTCTCGTGTAAGCATCATGGCGACGTGGGGCGCATTCCCAGCCTGTGCCAGCCGCTTGCGCCGCACCGCAACGACAACACCAAGCAGTTGCGCATGATGATCATGGGCATCCCGAACGTTGGCAAGTCGACGCTGATGAATGCCCTGGTCAAGCGCAAGATCGCCAAGGTCGGCGACGAACCGGCGGTGACCAAGTCGCAGCAGACGCATCAACTCAGCGTTCGCCATGCGATTACCGACACGCCCGGCCTGATGTGGCCAAAGATCGAACATCCGAGCGATGGCCTGATGCTGGCCGCCAGCCACGCGGTCGGACGCAACGCCATCATCGACGAGGAAGTCGCGGTCTTTCTCGCCGACCTGCTGCTGTTGCGCTATCCGGCATTGATCTCGGCGCGCTATGGTTTTCCGGTTGAGGGTATCGATGGCGTAGCGGTTGTTGAAGGCATCGCCATACGTCGTGCGCTACGCATGCGCGGCGGCGAGCCCGATTTCGAAAAAGCGTCCATCGTCTTGCTGCAGGACTACCGTACCGGCGCCCTCGGTCGGATCAGTCTGGAAACGCCTGAGACTCGCCGCATGATGCTCGGCGAGCGGCTGCAGCCGGCCAGCGACGCGGACAACACGCCAGCCCCGGACGCCGCGTAGGGAATTCAAGCGCAGCACGGGTGTCCGGCCAACAAGATGGGGGCGGAAGATGCCGTCGCGGCTGTCTGACGCTCGGTCTGATCTGCCGATCATTGCGTGTCGGGGTCCACTGCGACTGCTTGTCAATCTCGCCAATTTACGGTTTCTAACCGGTCCAGCCCGATGGCGTACGAAAAGTATCTGCCCGTTTGGCATGATGACCTGTTGCAAACAGGTCGAAAAATTGCGCCGGAATTTTCTAAC
>CAJAHZ010000483.1 GCA_903939665.1 uncultured Pseudomonadota bacterium
AATTCGAGTTCGACTTCGCAAATCGGCGCGCGGCGCCCATTGGATTCAATCCACCCGCGGTCGAGTGCCAGTTCAATTCGTATGCCGGCTTTGGGTTCAATGATCCAGGCGTTGCGCATAAAGTCGGTGGTAAAGGCGGGGGTCAGTTCGGTACGCAGCGATTCGAGCAGATAGCGCAGTTTCTTGTCGTCTACGTGCGAGAAGTCGAACTCACCCGGCAGGCCGGGCACTTCCCATTCGTTACGCCTTGCCAAGCCGCCGGCCGACGGGGCTGCGCACTTTACGGTGAATAACCACTGCCCGCCCTTTTTGCGGTAGCGCACGGCAATGCGTTCGCGCTGCAGGCGCAGATCGGGTGTGTCGTAGTAGGTGTTGAGGAGTCTTTGACGCAGTGGCTTGCTGCCGGCGAGCAGCGGGTGTTTGTCCAGTCCGCTGGCGGCGCGGGGCGGCAGGCTTAGCTTGATCTCGGTTTCGACGGCCATGCGGGTGGCAGTCCGGACTTAGAGGTCGTACTGGCGCAGCTTTTCGACATCGGGGATCTGGATCTTTCGGCCTTCAACAATGATCAGGCCGTTTTCGGAAAGCTCATGCAGAATGCGCGAAAAATGTTCCTGCGTGAGGTTCAGGCGCGAGGCGATGACGCCCTTGTTGGTCGGCAGGGTAACGGTGATCGTTTTCTCATCATTGCTGAGGTTGTCGCGCAGCAGGTAGCCGATGATGCGCTGGCGGCCCGAATGCAGCGAATACGATTCAACGTCGGTAATCAGGTGATGCAGGCGCATCGACAGTCCGGCGATCATCTTGCGGCCCAGTTTGGGGTCGTTGTTCAGTTCTTCCAGGATCGCATCTTTGGAGATATGCAGCAGCAGCGAGTCGGCCAGTGCCTGCGCATAAACCATGTAGGGCTTTTCCATGAACATTACGGCTTCACCGAAGGACTGGCCCTGGCTGAGAATATCGACGACCTTCTCACCCCCCTGCGGGGAGGTGAAGGCCAGTTTGATCTGACCGTATACGATCAGGTGAAAACCGTTTGATATGTCGCCCTTGTGAAACAGGATGTCGCCACGCGCGGCGTTGATTTCACGGGTGCCACGGGCAATGCGGCTGATTTCCTCGGATTCCAGACCGTTAAAAAGCGGCACGTGCGAAAGCAGCGCTTCGATGTTGATGCCTTGATGGTTTCCGTGCATGCGGTTTATCCGAAATTGCGACCGATAATAGCGGCCAATGGTCGCACTTGTCGCCGCTTGAGGCAAGCAAACTCAGTATGGTCGATCAGCGTTGGCCGGCGGCCTTCTCCGGGAGCATGAGGATGGCGTCGCGATTGGTCCACGAAAAGCATTTTTCGGCAGCATCGCGCCAAGCCAACCAGCAGTAGTCGATGTGCTCATCCGGTGCGAGGCTCACCGCATGCGGTGTTGGCACTTCAAGGGAGAACACGTGCTCGGTGTTGTGGGTGACGTCGGGCGCGTAGCGGTGTCGCCACTCGGGAAATATCTCGAAGGTGTTGGTGAGCCGCCAGTCATTGAGTTGGCCGGCTGTGACGGCGATCCCGGTTTCCTCGCCAAGCTCACGCAATGCCGTTTCGACCAGGGTTTCACCGGGTTCCTGACTGCCGGTGACCGACTGCCAGTAGCCGGGGTGTGCGGCGCGTTCAAGCAACAGCACCTGCAGATCCGGTGTGTGAATGATCACCAGCACCGACACCGGTTGTTTGTGCTGCGTCATGCGAGTGTTGGCAAGGTGGCAATGCCGTCGGCGCGCAGGTCGTAAAAAATCCAGAAGGGCACGTCGCGTCCCCGCCATTCCTCGATGGCGTTGGTGAGCACTTCGTTGAGCGCGTTGAAACTGTTGGCTGTGGCGTGCACGGCGTCGGCTCCCTGAATGACGAGCATGTAACCGGGCGCCTCGCGCCACGACAGATCGGTCAGGCAGTCATTCAGCGCGTCAAAGTTGGCACCGTACCAATCGGGAAAATGGAGGGCCTGGCCGAGTGCGGTGAGTATCGCCCCCATATGCTCGGATTCTTCAAAATCGACTTTGAAGCAGGCGAAGCCCAGTGCTTTCGCCGCTTTCGTCAATCCAGTCTGGCCGTGATGCGGCAAGTGATAGATGCCGGCCTGTTTCGGCTGCGCCAGCAGGCCTTGCAGCGCCTTGATCGTCGGGGTTTTGGTCATGGCTGGCGTATCCGGCGGAAGCTGCGATAGTGATCATCGCTGTAATAGTACTCTCTGGCGTTGGCTACGTTTCCCGTGCGACCTTCGCCGGCGATGATGCGCCGCGCGCCACGGTCGCGGCTGCCAGGTGTCGGGACGGTGTATTCGCGATAGTAGCCACGTGCTTGCTTCGGCAGGCGGTTTTCGAAATTACCGAAAGTGCTGCCGTCCTTGCGCGGATAGGGGAAAGGGCCGCCGCGCTGAATCAGGTGCAGGGTGTGTTGCGCTTCGGGTGGCAGATCGGCGAGGGTGACGAGGGCGATAAATTCGCCGTTGTGACCCTGATCGGCGTGGCGCGCTTGCGCGTTGTGCATGCCGAAAGCGCCGGCCAGCGCAACAAATAGCGCCAGCCGAAGCAATGCGGCAAACCGGATCACGAATTCAATCCTTGGTGACTTCGACCTGTGTTTCAACCTTTTGACGCAGGCGGATGTGCAGTTCGCGCAGCTGCTTTTCGTCCACGCCGCTTGGTGCATCGGTTAGCAGGCACTGGGCGCGTTGCGTCTTCGGGAAGGCGATTACATCGCGGATCGACTCGGCGCCGGTCATCATGGTGACGATGCGGTCGAGGCCGAAAGCGAGGCCGCCGTGCGGTGGCGCACCGTACTTGAGCGCGTCGAGCAGGAAGCCGAATTTGAGCTGGGCTTCTTCTTCGCCAATGCCGAGCGCCTTGAAGACTTTTTCCTGGATGTCGGCGCGGTGGATACGAACCGAGCCGCCGCCCAGCTCCCAGCCGTTGAGGGCGAGGTCGTAGGCTTTGGCCAGGCACTTGCCCGGATCGGTGTCGAGCAACGCGAGGTGCTCGTCCTTCGGGCTGGTGAAGGGGTGATGGCACGCCGTCCAGCGCTTGTTTTCCTCGTCGTAGTCGAACATCGGGAAGTCGATGACCCACAGCGGCTCCCAAGCTTTGCCGTTGAGGAAACCTTTTTCGTGGCCGATCTTGACGCGCAGTGCGCCGAGCGCGTCGTTGACGACTTTTTCCTTGTCGGCGCCGAAGAAGATCAGGTCGCCGGATTGTGCGCCGGTGCGTTCGATGACGGTGCGCAGCGAGGTTTCGCTGAGGTTCTTGACGATCGGCGATTGCAGGCCGGTTTCGTTGATCTGGGTGACGTCATTGACCTTGATGTAGGCCAGTCCCTTGGCGCCGTAAATGCCGACAAACGTGGTGTAGGCATCGATCTCGCCGCGCGTCAGCGTGGCACCGCCGGGAATGCGCAGCGCGGCGATGCGGCCGCCTTCGCTGTTGGCAACGCCGGCGAAGACCTTGAAGGCGACGTCCTTGAACGCGTCGGTGACTTCGGTCAGTTCAAGCGTGACGCGCAGATCGGGCTTGTCCGAGCCGAAGCGGTGCATGGCTTCGGCGTAGGTCAGGCGTGGAAAGGGATTGGGCAGGTCGGCGTTAATCGCTTCCTTGAACACGGTGCGGATCAGTTCTTCCATCAGCGCCGTGATCTGTTCCTCGCTCATGAACGAGGTTTCCATATCGACCTGGGTGAATTCAGGCTGGCGGTCGGCGCGCAGATCTTCATCGCGGAAGCATTTGGTAATCTGGTAGTAGCGGTCGAAGCCGGCGACCATCAGCAACTGTTTGAAGAGTTGCGGTGACTGCGGCAGGGCAAAGAACTGGCCGGGATGAACGCGCGATGGGACGAGGTAGTCGCGGGCACCTTCGGGCGTGCTTTTGGTCAGCATCGGCGTTTCGATGTCGATGAAGCCGGCGTCGTCAAGGAAGCGGCGGAAGGCGCGCGCTGTTTTGTAGCGCAGCTGCATGTTGCGCTGCATGTGCGGGCGGCGCAGGTCGATCACGCGGTGCAACAGGCGGACGTTCTCCGAGAGGTTGTCGTCGTCAAGCTGGAATGGCGGGGTGACCGAGGCGTTGAGCACTTCGATTTCGTGGCAGAGAATTTCGACCTCGCCGCTCGGCATGTTGGCGTTGACCGTGCCTTCGGGGCGGGCGCGCACCTTGCCGGTGATCTTCAGGCAGAACTCGTTGCGCACTGATTCTGCGATGGCGAACATTTCAGCACGGTCTGGATCGCAGACGATCTGGGCCAGCCCGTCGCGGTCGCGCAGGTCGACGAAGATAACGCCTCCGTGATCGCGGCGGCGATGCGCCCAGCCGCAGAGTGTGACTTCTTGGCCGATGGTTTGTGAGTTGAGTTGTCCGCAGTAATGAGTTCGCATGCTGGTTCCGGGGTTACGTGTTTGATTGTGAGGTGATGGGCCGGCTGGCTGCGCGGTGCTTTGGCGGCGGCGCAACGACGCCCATCGAGATGATGTATTTGAGCGCTTCGTCTACGCTCATTTCGAGCTCGACGACCTCTTTTTTCGGCAGCATCAGGAAGAAGCCGGAAGTCGGATTCGGTGTGGTTGGAACATAGACGCTGACGTAATCGCCATCGAGGTGATTGACGACGTCGCCGCCCGGTTGTCCGGTCATGAAGGCGATGGTCCAGATGCCTTCACGCGGGTACTGGATGAGCAGTGCTTTGCGGAAGGCTTGGCCGCTTGAGGAGAAGAGCGTGTCGGATACCTGCTTGACGCTGTGATAGACCGAGTTGACGACGGGGATGCGCGCCAGCAGACGTTCCCACCAGATGACCAGTTTCTGGCCGATAAAATTGGCGGTGACGAGGCCGGTCAACAGAATGATGGCCAGCGTCAGAATCACGCCGGCACCCGGGATGTCGAAGCCGAACACCGTATGCGGGTGAATCGCCGCCGGCAACAGGCGAAGCGATTGATCCATCGTGCCGACGATCAACGACAGTACCCAAGCGGTGATCGCCAGGGGCACCCAGATCAGCAGACCGGTTAGAAAATAGCGTTTGATCAGCTGCCCGCGCATGTTCCCGCGCTCGGACATACGGCGGCGCTGGCACAAGGTGCAACGCTTTCTGCAGTTGGCGTTTTTGCGACCGCAGGGGCGGTGGGGCTTCCCTTGAAGTCGGTGGCGTACCAGCCGTTGCCCTTCAACTGAAAGCCGGCTGCAGTCAGTTGCTTGGTGTATGCCGCCTGCCCACACTCGGGGCAGATCGTCAGCAGTGCGTCACTGAGCTTTTGTAGATGATCTTTCGCGAAACCGCAGGAATCGCAGCGATAGGCATAGATCGGCATGGCAAACCTCTAAAATGCGCTCGAAAAGCGGGAATTATACCCGAACGGAAAGCCTTCTCACTGGCTGCAGCAACTACATGGTTGGGGTAAAACTAGTATTTTCAAGTGCCTACATCAGGCGAAGGTAGCTTTGCGTAAGGTCTTTTCCCCAGAAAAGAGCGAGCAGGCCTGCCGCTGCCAGGTAGGGGCCGAAAGGAATCGGCACGTTGCGCCCCTGTTTGGCGAGCACGATCAAAGCGATGCCGACGACCGCGCCAACCAGAGAGGAGAGCAGAATGACCAGCGGCAGCATTTGCCAGCCCAGCCAGGCGCCAAGCGCAGCGAGCAGTTTGA
>CAJAHZ010000484.1 GCA_903939665.1 uncultured Pseudomonadota bacterium
ACGGCTCAACTTTGTCCGCACCAATCAATTTCTTCCCAGCGAATCGCTTGCCGCCAAGATTCTTGTACAGATAGACGCCATCGCTGCCGGCGAGCACGATGTCCGGCCAGTTGTCATTGTTGAAATCACCGGATGCTATTCCTCGTCCCATTAGAAATGGTTCCGTCAGTTCGGTGAACAGAAATTTGGTCGGATGAATTCCAAATTGTTCGCCAGCGTGCTTAGTAAACGGCTTGCCGTCCACCGGTGGCCTAGCTGCCATAGCAAGATAGGAAACGGTAATATTTCCTTGCGTCAAGAAGCTGTTCTGTGGGAGCGGCACCACGCTCTTGCTGAAAGCCGTTTGGTCTGCTTCGCTTGCCACTCTATGCTCGGACTGCGGAAAATAGGCAACGTCCGACGGTATGATGCTGCCAGCCTCAGACTCAATTGCCTCCCTGATCACCAATACCTTGCACTGATTGGTGCCAGCCGGTACCCGGATTTTCTCGCATAGTTTCGGATCGCGCTTTGCGGCCGCTTCTCTTTCAATCGCCATGTTTCGGCAAATCTCACTGTCGCCCGTCGTCACTTTCTCGCAAACGCTGGCATCTCTGCCTTCGTGAAGCAGCATGCCAGCTACATTGCGCAAGCAAATGCTGCGACTAGATTCGTTGGTCAGCCCTTCGCAGCTGGAAAAGTCACGGGTTTCCGTTCGAATACTTATTTCCAGCTGCTCAAGGCAGGTGCCCTTTTCGGCAGGCACTGTTATGCCGTCACAGACATCGGTAGTACGCAGTTTGGTCATCAGCAGGCTCATCGAGCGAGATTTGCACCGAGCTGTGGCAGCAGCATCTGGAAGCTGGTCACATAACTGATAGCTTTCACCGCGCGATGCGATTCGGTCAACAATAACCTCGCTCATGCAAGCGAGTTTTCTGTCTATGTCAAGTGCATTACATGCTGACAGATCCCGTCCGGCGATCGCGGTTTTCACTGCGATCGCATGAGTGAGCGCGTTGTTACATGATTTATTATGGATCTCGTTGCGGCGCACTTCCTCGAAATTGCACAAAGCCGCTTCTGGTCCGTGCGTTGCGAACCGGGTCTGGAAAAAGTCAGCCATGCAGGATTGCTTTACGTTTTCACGATCCCAAGTTCCACAATATTTTTGCGCTATGCCTAGCACTCTCTGGTGATCAGCGGCGGTACTACCGGTAAGCCTTTCGAGAAGGCCCCGGGTCCGAAAATCGCCATACACCTCCATTGAGTAACCTGCAACGATGCCCATCAGAACTGTTGTTGCAAGCAAGCCTAACGCGACTTTGGCGGATATGAATCGCCAAATGACCATCATGGGGTAGATGCTAAAAATACCTAGGGTAAAGAGCAGGATCATCGCAAATGGCGGCTTCACACCGGCGGTCAGCATCATGGACACGATAATCACATCAAATGACATGGGCACCGGCAAAAAGGCCCCCAACAATGCGACGGCAACGATGGTAAGAAAACCGCTTTGCAGTGGAACCAGCATTTCGGTCGGCACGGATTCGATAACGGCTGCCCCAAGGAATCCGGCAAAAAGCATTAGCGGCACTGTTGTTCTAAGGACGTAGTAAAAGTCCTGAGCAAACCAAAGTGCACACCCCTTGATTGCACTGGGCCAGTTCTCACTATCCGTTTCCGACAAGTTGGTTTGGCCAATGACGCAAGCGGCCGTGCCATCAACTTCTGAAGCTCCAAGCATCCGGGGCTTGACCGTCGGCCACATCGCATCCATGATCCGTGGTGTGCCATCGGCAACTCTGGAATCGCTAAAAACAAATTTAACCAACAATGGAATCGCCACAAATATGAATATAAGTACGGCGACTAGCTTGGCGATAGCATATTCAAAGGGCAGCAAAGCAAATGACATCGACAGAACAATGACGTTCAAAGTCGGGGAACTAACCAAAGTAGCAAGCACGGTCTCCAGCCGCACTCCGCCCCGATAAAGCCCATATGCAATCGGGGTTGCACAATTGACGCAGACGCCCAACGGGGCGCCGATGACGGCACCGGAGAATGCTCGCGCGACGCCATTCCCACGGCTCCGGCTTTTCCATGAACGCAGCAATGTCAAGCACACCGCTGCGAACAATAGGCCGAAAGCCATTCCTTTCCAGTTTGTGTACGCCCAATTGACCGTCGTGTAAGCAATACGCTGTAACAGCGGAAAGCTTTCCTCGACAGGCAACATGATGTCGAACCCGAGCGCCCCCATATCCGTTCGCTCGCCCATATTTGCTTTCTGGACAAGGGCAGGAACGCGTGATTGGCTCCAGAAATACGTGGCAATCGATACGCCTGCGAATAAGCACAAAACAATGCGCTTATTGATCCAAGAGAGTGCTACGTTAAGCGAAGGCAGAGTCATTTGGAATCTCTATAAAATAAAAAAGCCAACCTAGTCGGTTGGCTTTTTTAAGCCTGCTGAAAACTCATGTTAACAATTTATTGTTTTGCTGCGCCGACGGGCTGAAAAGGCAATCGCTCCAAGACCCAAAGCCAGAAGCAAAAGCGGCGAAGGCTCCGGTACGCCAACAGCAGGGGGTGGCGGTGGAGGGATGACGTCAACCAAATTTGCTGTCAGGTACGCCCCGGTAAACAAGAAATCTCCACTATAGGCAAACACGCTGAAATCCAGAAGACCACCGCTTGAATTTAGATTGCTAAGTGCCGCAGCATCAAGCGCAATGGTTACGGAAAACGAACCATTATATCCATAGTAATCATTGTAATAGTAATCGGTGTAATTGTAGTTGCCGTTCCAGTAACTGCTACTCCCCTGATAATACGGTCCAGTGTCGAAGTAATTACTGCTCGCGCCAGCTGTCGACGAACCCACCTGCAAAGCAGCCGATTCATATTGGTCATAGTAGTACGTTGTTTTGTTTTGGTAGTAATAAAAGGTGTTACAACCGAACCAACCACCACCACAACCGTTGTAGATATAGCCAGAATTATTCTGCCCCGCATACGAGTACGGATCGCCGTCATCGACAAATGTCGCAGTGATGGATCCAGATTGAGCCGTGTGCCCAGGCATCGAGCTGCTTAGGTCAAATCCACCAGTGAATCCCGAGGGTACATAAACGCTGCCGGGCACATTACTCCCAGCCGTGACCGTTATCGGGGTAGCCAGCAAATCAGCAGAAAAACAGGAAAGCGTAACGACGAGCGAAGCAGAAAAAGTACTCATCCATCGCTTAATATTTAAGTTGGTCTTGGCCATATAACCCCCGGTTAGTTGTATTCCCGCGTGCGAGATCTTTCTGACTTTTTTCGCTCATCGCCAAAAGACTCACCTTGGAATCTCAGAAGCAAAAATCGTACCAATATGCAATAAGCTAAAGTTAGCTACAGTAAATCAAATAGTTAAATGATTCCTCCGTCGAAACGCGATACCCTGCAAAGGTTTAAGTGTAAAAATCTTCGACATTTTTTGTAAGGTTTTTGGGCGCTCGGCCCCGCCCCACGTAGAACGGCATTCCGCTGTTACCTCGAGCGCCCTGCACGTCATTCCACACCTGCCGGTGCTGCAGTGAGTGATTTAGGTGCCCAAACGGCTGCGCTAATTTATCCAGCACGATGGCCGTTATGCCTCAGTAAGCCGACACAAGTCATCGAAGCACGCAACATCTCATTGACATTTTTATGCTCGTCTGACTAGGATGCTGAATGTCCCTTTCCAGTCTTTAGCGGCCCGATAGGCTTTGCGGTCGAACGACCGCAGATGGCCGATAGGGTGAGTTCGACATTTCGCTAAACTGACGCTGGAACCTGTTGTGCTGGTTCTATGTTTCGCAAACTGCCGACATCAGCAATGGCCGACCTCCTGCCGGTGACCAGAGGGAGCCGCAAGGCGCTGTCGGTGTCCAGCCAAAGCAATTAGCGATATTTCGAGCGTCGTCGTTGCCCGATTGTTGCTGCATGTGCTTCAGTCCAACGCCTCTGCGCAGCGCGCCAAATGGCGTTCTATGGTTTTTGTTTGGCTGCAAGCCAATGAATACGCCACTCTTCATGCAAGCTGGCGCGCCGTGCTCCTCGGCACGCGTTCAGCGCGTCGGCGCGCAGGCCCTCCTGCATTTCTGCGTTCTCTGCACCGGCCTGACGCCGGCGTCGTTCGATGAACAGGCTGCTGCCCGGCATTTTTTTTGGCGTGCTTTTTGGCGCCGGCGGCGACGGCCGAGATCGCCTGGGTTGTTTGTTCGCTTCAGGCGGTAAAGCCCTTGGTGAATTGCTGCAGAAGGCGATACGCATAGTCCATCGCGTCCTCCCTGCCTTTCATCGCACGCGACATATCTTCGACAAGCCGATCCTTTGCCGCGCCATTCAGCAGGGCTTCGAGACCCGCGACGGTCGCTGTGGACGCCATGGTCGCTGCGTCGTAGCCAAGAAGCCAGGCCCCGGCAAGCTCTGGGTCATATTCGACAGCTTCCAGCGCTGCTAGCGCGCTGGCATCCTCATAAATTCGATTGTTGTTGCCCGCTTCGTGATAGCTGCGCAATAGCGTTACCAGGTCAATGGCATCCTTTGGGTTTTCTTGTCTTCGATCAGCCCACGCGAATAATTTCAGGATCGCGATTCCTGGTAGTGAAGCGACCGCAACTTCTATTCCCGGGCTGATTTCCACACTGACTGCTGCAGCGAACGCATCACTGAATCCAGCCACGTTCATTATGATCGCCATGTCCGGTGGGCACGCAATGGTGTTTTGGTTTGTCTCGATTCCTCCGAACGGGATCAGATCGACCTTGTATGAATGCGCCAACCCAGGCGCACGAAAATACAAGCGGTGGGCAAGATGTTCTGAAGCATTGAATCTGGGGTTCTTAAGTAGCGATGCTTTTATCGCATGGAATTGCTCCCAATTATCGAGTGCAACAGCAAAGTCCACATCGGTCGTGGCGCGGCCCGCATTCAGACCGTGAATATTTTCGAGAAGAATAATCCGCGCCACAGCGCCCACCACGAATACCGGGATGCCAAGCCGGTTGGCGGCCTGCTGGATCTCGCCGATCACCCTAAGCGTCAAGAGATCAATTGGGCGATCAGGCTTGGGTGTCAGTGGGCGTGAGGTATTGCTCATAGATCAGCTTTGCAGCTTCGAGGTTACGGGGGTCCAGCGTCGCGATCAAATCGGCGTAGGCCAGCAATGGCGGTACGGTTTGAGTCATTGGCGGTTCATCGTCGATATCCCAGAAAGCGTCGAGAATTTCGATGTCGCCTTCCGTGTCCGGGCGCAGCCTGTTCTCTGCCACGAGTCGTGTCAGTTTGCGCAGGCCGTCCTCCTTGTGGAGATAGATCGTCACCGTGTTTGGACGTAGATACCCCGTCAATTTCTCGGCGGCGACCTCTGCGCCCCATTGGGCAGCGTACTGGGTGATATCAACCTGTTTCCACCAGCCGGGTTTCGGCGCTTTGAACCGACGTGGATGCAGTTTCGGACGTAGCTTGATCGGGTAGGTGGTAGTCCATTCATCGATGAGTTTCTTGCGCTCGAGCATTGCCCGGTCACCCTTGCGCTTGCCTCCGGTGGTGAGTCCTCTATCCGTGAGATCGTTGAAAACGCAGCCGATGGTGCCTAGCGCGACGCCTGCAGCCTGGACGATATCCCGGTAAGGCGCGTTGAGTAATTCTGGCTTGCAAAGTAGCGCAAATATCACTCGCAAATGGGTAGCCGTTCCTGCCCGCTTTCCTTCATGCCCAATCAGCAGAAGATTTTCTCCCTCGATTACGCGTTGCCCTTTCACCAGAACGTAGAGTCCTGGGCCACGCAGGTAGGCGTTACCAGCCGCATCAATAAACTGCAGATCAAGTTCGCGACATTTTTCAGCGGTTTCTGTGGTGATGCGTGGGGCCACAAGCAGAGGTTGATGGGCTTGCCCATAGTGGGCGTGCTGATTTCTGACGTCTTTCAGAATTGCGAACCGATCAACCCGTTTTATTTCAGCGACGTAAGGGTAGCGTTGTCCGTTCGCTTCAATGACGACCATAGCGTCCGCCCGGCGTCCCTGCTCATCGCGTAGCGCCAACTCAATCACCTGGCCATGAATGCCCGTTGTCCTCTCCAAGGCTTTGAGAGCACGGTCGAGGATATTCTGTTCTCTGTTGTCGATTGGCTTCATTGTTCAATGTATATAAATGTTCACGTTACGTGAACCATAC
>CAJAHZ010000485.1 GCA_903939665.1 uncultured Pseudomonadota bacterium
CCGCTATCGACCTGCAGCTTGATGAAGTCGACGAGCAGGATCGAGTTGCGCACGATGATGCCGGCCAGCGCGATCATGCCGATCATCGAGGTCGCCGTGTATTGGCTGCCGAGCAAGGCGTGGCCGGGCATCACGCCGATGATGGTGAGCGGGATCGGCGCCATGATGATGAGCGGCACCAGGTAGCTCTTGAAATGCGCAACGACCAGCAGGTAGATGAGAATCAGGCCGACAGCGTAGGCGATACCCATATCGCGAAAGGTTTCGTAGGTCACCTGCCATTCGCCGTCCCATTTGAGGCTGTAGCCGGCGTAGGGGTCAGACGGCTGCCGGATGAACCACTCACCGAGCGTGCCGCCCGCATTTTCAACGCCATCAAGCGCCTTGCCGACAATCTCGCCGCGCGCATCGAACATGCCGTAGAGCGGAGAATCGAGTGGGCCGCCCATGTCGCCGAACACATAAACAACGGGCAACAGATCCTTGTGATAAACCGCTTTCTCACGCGGCAACTCGCGCACTTCAACCAGTTCGGAGACCGGAACAAGCGGGCCGTCTCGTGACCGCACCTTCAGTTTGAGCAGCGCATCGAGCGAACTCTGCTGTTCGGCGGGCAAGGTCACACGCACCGGAACCTCGAACTTCGACTCGGCGTTATGCACCGGCGTCACGTCCTCGCCAGCCAGCCCCATGCGCACCACTTCGACGATGTCGGTCTGTGCCACACCGAGCAGGGCAGCCTTGCTCTGCAGCACATGCAGCACAGTTTTTCTGGCGTCGGCCTGCACCGAATCGTCGATGCCCACCAGGTCCGGCGTCTTTTCCAGCACCTTGCGCACTTCCTTGGCCACCGCGATCTGCCCCCGATAGTCCGGCCCGTAAATTTCGGCAACGATTGGCGACATCACCGGCGGCCCTGGCGGCACTTCAACCACCTTGGCGTTGCCGCCCGCCTTGCGACCGATCGCCTCGACAGCAGCGCGCACGGAAACGGCGATCTCGTGGCTTTGCCGCGAGCGATGTTTCTTGTCGGCCAGATTGACCTGGATATCGCCAGACTCGGGGACGGCGCGCAGGTAATACTGGCGCACCAGCCCGTTGAAATTGATCGGGCTCGCCGTACCGGCATAGGCCTGATAATTGGTCACTTCCGGCACGGCGGCGATCTCGGCGCCAATTTCCCGCAACACCCGCGCCGTTTCTTCCAGCGGCGTGCCAAGCGGCATGTCGAGCACGATCTGGAATTCGCTCTTGTTGTCGAAGGGCAGCATTTTCAGCACGACCAGCTTGACCGCGGCGAGCGAGATCGAACCGAGGATGAGCAGGACGATGGCGAAAAACAGCTTCTTGCGCGCTGCGCTGCCGGTGGCTGGATCGAGGAAGGGGGTAAGCAAACGCCGGAATACCGCCTCCAACACAGAGGGCACGGAGTTCACAGAGTTCACGGAGAAAACCTTTTCCCCGCTTTCCCCGTTTTTCTCTGTGGTCTTTGTGCTCTCCGTGTTCTCTGTGTCGGAAGCGTTTCGATGCCCTTTCAACAGCCGCACCGCCAGCCAAGGCGTCACCACAAAGGCCACCGCCAGCGAGATCAGCATGCCCATCGACGAATTGATCGGAATCGGGCTCATGTACGGCCCCATCAGGCCGCTCACGAAGGCCATCGGCAGCAGCGCGGCGATCACCGTGAAGGTGGCGAGGATGGTCGGCCCGCCCACTTCATCGACGGCCAGTGGAATAATTTCGAGCAGTGGCTTGCCGGGATGCAGCGCCTGCCAGCGATGGATGTTTTCAACAACGACAATCGCATCATCAACCAGAATGCCGATCGAGAAGATCAGCGCGAAAAGCGACACGCGATTCAGCGTAAACCCCCACGCCCATGAGGCGAACAGGGTTGCGGCCAGGGTCAGCGTCACCGCGACGCCCACGATCAGCGCCTCGCGCTTGCCGAGTGCGAAGAAAACCAGCAGCACGACAAAGGCGGTGGCAAAAACGAGTTTGCCGATCAACTTCTGCGCCTTGTCGGTGGCGGTTTCGCCGTAGTTGCGCGTCACCGTTACTTCAACGCCCTCGGGGATCACCGTGCCCTTGAGCGATTCGACGCGGGCGATCACGCCGTTGGCCACATCGGCCGCATTGACGCCGGGCTTCTTGGAAATCTGTACGGTAACCGCAGGAAACTCACCTGCCTTGCTACCAAACCAGACATAGCGCGTCGGCTGATCGGGGCCATCTTCCACGCGCGCCACGTCGCCCATAAAAACCGGCTTCCGGTCACGCACGGCGACGACCAGTTGCCTGACGTCGGCCGCCGATTCAAGGTAGGTGCCGGTCTGCACCAACACTTCGCGATTAGCGGAAACGAGGCTACCCGAGGACTGCAGCGCATTGCCGACCTTGAGTGCCGCCGAGACATCCTGCGGCGTCACGCCGAAGGCATTCATCCGCTCGCCATCCATCACGACACGGATCACATGGTCCGGGCCACCCAGCGTCGACACGTCACGCGTCCCCTTGATGCGCTTGAACTCGATCTCGACCGAGCGGGCAACCTGCTGCATGTCAAAGGCCGAACGATTGGGGTCGGCTGTCCAGAAGGTCAGGGAAACGATCGGCACATCATCAATGCCTTTCGGCTTGATCACCGGCTCCAGCACGCCCAGGTTTGCCGGCAGCCAGTCGCGATTCGAATGCACCGTATCGTAGAGACGAAGCACCGCATCGTTATATTTGACGCCAACGTCGAACTGCACGGTAATGACCGCCATCCCGGGTCGCGATATCGAATAGACATGTTCGATGCCCGACATGCGCGACAGCACCTGCTCGGCCGGCGTCGCCACCAGATTTTCAACATCTCTGACCGACGCCCCGGGAAAAGGAATGAAGACATTGGCCATCGTGACATCGATCTGCGGCTCCTCCTCGCGCGGCGTCACCAGCGTGGCGAAGACGCCGAGCAGCAACGCAACAAGCGCCAGCAAGGGCGTCATCTGCGAGCTCTGGAAGTAGCTTGCGATACGCCCCGAGAGGCCTAAACCCGAACGCGCCGGCTTCATCTCATTTTCCAGCGCCGGGGGCAGACTTCAAGGCGATGCCCGCCTTGATCGGGTCTAGAACGACACGCTCGCCGGCACGCAGACCGGCCAGCACCTCGACTTCGGCACCCAACGGCTCACCCAGGCGCAACTGGCGCAGCGAAAGCGCACCCTGCTCGCCCTGCACATACACGGCAGCAACCTCCCCGCGACGAACGACGGCCACCTGCGGAACAGTCATGCGGGTTACCCGGGCAATGACGAAATGCACCCGCGCGAACATACCGGGAAAAATACTGCCCAGATCCTTGGCATCGGCCGGCAGATTCACCCGCACCTGTGAGACATGTGTCGCCGCATCTGCGGTCGGCAACAGCGTCACCGCAGTCGCCTCGATCCACTTGCCAAGCTCGGGAAACTCGACTCTGGCCTGCTTCACCGCGCGCATCTGCGGCAACTTGTATTGCGGGATGCTGGCTGTCACGCGCAGGCCGTTCGGATCATAAATCGTCAGCAATGGCCGACCGGGCGCTGCCATTTCGCCGAGCTCGATCAAACGCTGGGCGACAATCCCCGAGATCGGCGCCGTCACCGCCGCGTGCCCGACACCCACACGGGTCTGCCCATGCAAGGCCTGCGCTGCCTCAAAATCGGCACGCGCCTTGTCCAGCGCCGCCGCGCTGACAAAATTCTGCAGCCGCAGATTCTTCAAGCGTTCGTAATTGGCTTTCGCGTTGATGACCTGCGCCGATGCGCCGGCAGCCGTTTCTGCCGCTTCGCGCGCATCGATCCGCATCAGCAGATCGCCCTTCTTGACGACCTGCCCCGCATCGACACGCATCTCAGTGACCCGACCCGAAACCTGCGCCGCCAGTGTTGCCTGGCTGAGCGCTTCGACCACGGCTTCGGCGGGAAACGTCAGATCAACCGGATGCGGTTGCACCAGCACCGTTGGCAGGCCCTGCGCATGCGCGGAAAAAGACACGACAAACGCCACACTGACACAGCGCGCCGACAACCACCGAATAAAGGTTTGCGAATTCTCTTTCATGAATATAAGCATATTCGAATATACAAAGAAAGGCAAGGCTGGGCAGCCCATCTGCAAAAGGATCCGCGACCGATGTTCAGTCAGCTCCTTGAAAGGCGGAGTCGGCAAAGAGCCCGAAAGGATAGAATAGCGGGGCGTCAGCGATCAACTTGAGGCGGGTTGCCAGCCACAGAAAACCGCCAATGGCGCCCGCCTGCGAAGCGGGCAGGCGCCGCGGGGCGTCTGATAAAGACCTTGGGTAAAACGGCAGGAGATTGAAGATGGGTGTTGTGGAAAGTAGCGAGCAGTCATTATCGGTTCTCTGCGCCGATGTGACGGGTCGCGCACGACTTCCCCGCTATCTTGATCGACCGGACGCCCTGTACGCGATTGAGCGTTGCGAAAGGCGAATCCGGCGTTCCGTCGAAAACTTCGGCGGTCAGCTCGTTGATCAGCCGGGCGGCAAACTCATGGCTTTTTTTACCGACAGCGTGGATGCGCTGCAATCCGCCATCGAGTTGCAGCAACGGATCTCGGATTTGCCGCACTACGCAGGCGCCCCGCTCGCCGTTCACGTCGGCATCTGTACCGGGCACCACGCCAAGGAAGAACATTTTTTTTCCGGCGAAAGCACCAACCCGGCGGCAAACCTCGCCGACATCGCCGATCCCGAGCACATTCTGCTTAGCGTACCGAAGCGCGTCAAACTATTTCCCTGGTCCCAACTGACGTCCGAAAACGCACCGCATCTGGCGATTAATTGCGGCAAGCGGCAACTCGGCGTTATTCAGGTCGCTTGGCAAACGCAGGACCCGGTGGCGCTAAAAATAGCGCTGGCGCAACTTGACAGCGGCGTGGAGCAACTCTTCTTGCGTCACAAGGACAGGGAAGTCGTGCTCGACGGCAACAAGCCGTCTCTCAAAATCGGTCGCCAGCTGGACTGTGACATCGTGCTGAGCAGCACGAGCAGCTCACGCTTGCACGGTACCATCGAGCGGCGGCTTGACCGTTTCGTCTACGTCGATCGCAGTGCGAACGGGACTTTCGTCACCCTTGAAGACCAGATCGAGTTTTTTGTTCATCACAAGGAACTGCTGTTATTCGGTCACGGGCAACTCAGCCTGGGCACCCCCTCATGGGTCAAAGGGGCGGAAGTCATTCGCTTCCAGACCAGCAGCTTTCCGTAGCGAAACCGCTTCAGGCGCTCGCCTTCCAGATATTGCGGCAGCCCGTCTCGCGAATTCGCCACGAGGCCACTGCGCCGAGAATCGCCGAACCGGCAAGCAATAACAGGCCCGCATGAAAATCCTCCGGCGTATAAAGACGTGCGCCAGCCGCCGTCAGCCCGCCTTGCCAATGCAGATCCATCACCCACCCGACGAGCGGTTGCAGGATGGCGCCCGCGAGAAAGCCGCCCATGTTGGTGACGCTGGTCGACATGCCGGAAAGCAGCGGCGGATTGACCTCCTTGGCGCAAGCCCAGGTCAGCGTGAAACTTGCCGTAACCACACCCATCAGAGCGAACAGCGCATAGCTTGCCGTCAGCGGCAACATCACGCCGGAAAGCCAGATCAGCCAGGTCAGCGCAAAAAGATGACTGCTCACGACCAGCACCGGCTTGCGTTTGCCGAGACGATCCGAAAGCGTACCGATCAGCACGCAACCCAGCGCGAAACCGGCGAAGTAAAGACTCACATGGTTGGCGGCGACGGCGCGCGTCATACCGTGCACCTGCGTCAGGAACGGCGTTGCCCACAGCCCGGCAAAGGCAAAGAAGCTGCCGGCGATACCCAGATTGACGCAGGCCGCCGGCCAGGTATCGCGATTCCTGACCACCGAGAGCAGACCGGCAATGACCACGGTTCGATCAAAGCGCGGTCGCTCGACCTTGCTCCCCGCAGGATTTTCCGGGCGATCGCGCACCAGCAGCCAGCAGGCCATGCCGAGCAATACCGAAACACCGGCCACGCCGATAAAAACGCCACGCCACCCGGTCGCCTGCGCCAGCCAGGAAAGCGGCGCACCGGCCAGCACCGAACCGAGGTTGCCGACCAGCATCGAAAGGCCGACCAGACTGGCGAAATGGCGTTCGTCGAACCACACGGCAATGATCTTGAGCATGGCAATGAACGTCACTGAAACCCCCAACCCGATCAGCGTCCGCCCGATCAGCGCCATCTCCAGATTCGGCGCCATGCCGAACATCAGACTGCCGGCGCCGCCGACGATACCGCCGAGAAAGAGGATGCGACGCGGCCCCAGCGTATCGACCAGAATGCCGGTCGGCACCTGCATCAGCGTGTAGACATAGAAGTAAGTGGCCGCCAACACGCCCAACGAGGACGCCGTGGTGTTAAAAGCCGCGACCAGATCCTGTGCGATTCCGGCGGGGGCAAAACGCTGGAAGAAGGACAGCACGTAGGCCGTGGCGACGATGGAGAGGGCCATCACACGGCGGCGCCGCTGTTGCGGAGTGAGATTGAGCATGGGGTGTCCGTGGGGTTACGGTTGGCGTTTGATGCATCCTAGCATACGGGTGGGTATGGGGTTTCGGATGCTTTGTTTGTTATTGCGGAGTGGGGCAGAGCCCCGGGAACAACCTCCTGCAACGCCCGAATCAACACCGGCAGCGCCCGAAAAGTCGCGCTACCGCGAGATACCCGCCTACTTCTTCTTGCCAAGCGCCGCCATCGCCTCGGCATGGCTCTTTGCCGCAGCCGATTTGCGGGCGACCGTATAGTCCTGCAAGGTTTCGTTCATCGGCTTGCCGGGCTTGCCGAAAGTCGTCAAGGCTTCGAGCAGTTCGAGCGGCGTTGCCCGCTCATGAATCGC